>NZ_JBBMFR010000008.1:0-130021 GCF_040095915.1 Bifidobacterium hominis
TGGCTCCGGGCATCGTTACGACGGCCCTGTTCACGATCGTGGCGACGTGGAACAACTACTTCCTGCCGTTGATCATGTTGAAAAATTCGAACTGGTATCCGTTGACAATCGGCCTGAACCAGTGGAAGGACCAGGCGAGCACCGCTGGCGGCCAGGCGATCCAGAATCTGGTGATCACGGGCTCGTTGATCACGATCATCCCGCTGGTCATCGCGTTCCTGTGCCTGCAGAAGTACTGGCAGTCCGGCCTCTCCGCAGGCGCGGTCAAGGAATGAATTTGTTAGGATAGTTGATGAAAAACAAAGGAGTGGATATGACTCAACGTAGATCCTATCGTTGGCCGCAGCCGTTGGCTGGGCAGCAAGCCCGCATCTGGTACGGCGGGGACTACAATCCCGACCAGTGGCCGGAAGAGGTGTGGGACGATGACGTTCGTCTGATGAAGAAGGCTGGCGTGAACCTCGTGTCCGTGGGCATCTTCTCGTGGGCGAAGATCGAGACGAGCGAGGGCGTGTACGATTTCGACTGGCTCGACCGCATCATCAACAAGCTGGGCGAGGCCGGTATCGCAGTGGACTTGGCGTCCGCCACCGCGTCGCCGCCGATGTGGCTCACCCAGGCGCATCCCGAGGTACTGTGGAAGGACTACCGCGGCGACGTGTGCCAGCCGGGCGCCCGCCAGCATTGGAGGCCGACCAGTCCGGTGTTCCGCGAGTACGCGCTGAAGCTGTGCCGTGCGATGGCCGAGCATTACAAGGGCAACCCGTACGTGGTCGCATGGCATGTGAGCAACGAGTACGGCTGCCACAACCGCTTCGACTATTCCGAGGACGCCGAACGCGCGTTTCGGAAATGGTGCGAGGAACGCTACGGCACCATCGACGCGGTGAACGACGCGTGGGGCACGGCGTTCTGGGCGCAGCGCATGAACGACTTCACGGAAATCGTGCCGCCGCGTTTCATCGGCGACGGCAACTTCATGAACCCGGGCAAGCTGCTTGACTTCAAGCGCTTCAGCTCCGACGCGCTGAAGGCGTTCTACGTCGCCGAGCGTGACGCGCTTGCCGAGATCACTCCGGACCTGCCGTTGACCACGAACTTCATGGTGTCCGCGTCGGGTTCGGTATTGGACTACGACGATTGGGGCCGTGAGGTCGATTTCGTATCGAACGACCATTACTTCATTCCGGGCGAGGCCCATCTGGACGAGCTCGCGTTCTCTGCGAGCCTGGTCGACGGCATCGCGCGCAAGGATCCGTGGTTCCTGATGGAGCATTCCACCAGCGCGGTCAACTGGCGTCCGGTCAACTACCGCAAGGAGCCGGGCCAGCTGGTGCGCGATTCCCTGGCGCATGTGGCCATGGGCGCGGACGCGGTGTGCTACTTCCAGTGGCGCCAGTCCAAGGCAGGCGCGGAGAAGTTCCATTCCGCGATGGTGCCCCACACCGGCGAGGATTCGGCCGTGTTCCGTGACGTGTGCGAGCTGGGCGCGGATCTGAACGCGCTGGCCGACAACGGACTGCTTGGCACGAAGCTGGCGAAGTCCAAAGTCGCCGTGGTGTTCGACTACGAGTCCGAGTGGGCCAGCGAGCACACCGCCACGCCGACCCAGAAGGTCCACCACGTCGACGAGCCGCTGCAGTGGTTCCGTGCTCTGGCCGACCATGGCGTGACCGCCGACGTGGTGCCGGTGCGCGGTGCCTGGGACGATTATGAGATGGTCGTGTTGCCGAGCGTGTACCTGCTTTCCGAGGAAACGACCCGCAGGGTGCGTGACTACGTCGTCAATGGCGGCCGTCTGGTCGTGACCTACTACACGGGCATTTCGGACGAGAAGGACCACGTGTGGCTCGGCGGCTATCCCGGATCGATTCGTGACGTGGTCGGCGTGCGCGTGGAGGAATTCATGCCCATGGGCGACGATTTCCCGGGCGTGCCGGATCATCTCGAGCTCAGCAACGGTACGGTGGCGCATGACATCGTTGACGTGATCGGCTCGGTCGACGGGTCGGCCACCGTACTGGAAACGTTCAAGGATGATCCGTGGACCGGCATGGACGGCGCTCCGGCGATCGTCGCGAACACGTTCGGCGAGGGTCGCAGCGTGTATGTGGGCGCACGCCTCGGCCGCGATGGCATCGCCAAGAGCCTGCCGGAGATTCTCGAATCGCTCGGCATGGCCGAAACCGGCGAAAACGACAGTCGCGTGCTGCGGGTCGAACGTGAGGGATCGGACGGTTCGAGGTTCGTGTTCTCGTTCAACCGCACGCATGAGACGGTCCGGGTCCCGGTGGAAGGCGAAGTCGTGGTCTCCTCGTTCGCTGAAGTGAGTGGCGAAACCATTTCGATCAAACCAAACGGCGTGATCGTCACTAAGCAGTAAGCAGACAGCAAGCAAATAATCGCAACATTATGGGTGCCGGCAGGTTGATGATTGTCAATCTGCCGACACCCATTTAATTTATACTATTCGAATAAAAACTAGGCGTGGAATTCCACTGCAGCCCAACTGATTGCTGGCAAAGTGCAGTGAACTGATCCATTGTCGATTGTTGCATGAAGCTCTTGGGGTGTCACTGCGGTTGGGTCGTCTGCGGAATTACGCTGATATGGATTGTCGTCATGCAGAATAATGGCCTTGTCTATATGGAAGTCGGATATGTCGAAATACGGCAGTTGAGACAGAGAAGCCGTAACCTTATGTGCGTCGGATGCGTCGCGATTCACCATAAGCAGAAGACCGGAATGATTCGTTTCGTCCCAAGTGATTACTGAATCAAGGGCATTGACCAAGCCGAAAGATTCAGTCTCTACGTTGGGAGAGTCGATGACTGGACTGTAGGCAATGCCATGGGCGTGTTGTGCGGCTTCGGCAAACGGATAGAAGACAGTTTGACGCCATGCGGGACCGTTCTTTTCGGCCATGATTGGCGCAATCACATTGACCAACTGCGCGCGCGAGGCAGAACGCACTCGGTCGCAGTGCTTAAGCAGAGTGATCATCAGCGACCCTTCTACCACTGCATCGGCTGCATTGTAGATATCTTCGAGCAGACGCGGTGCTTTCGGCCATGACTCATGATGAAGATCCTTGCCTGATTGGGCTTTCCATTCAGCTTCCTGCTGATTCCAGACGTCGGAATACCAGACGCCCCACTCATCAAATGACAGTGCTATATCATGATCGCCTGTGTGGGCATTTTTGGCTTCGTCTGCACATGCCGCCACGGTGGAGATGAACGTTTGCATGTCTTGTGAACTTGCCAGATAATCTTGCAACGATTTTGCTCCACGTTCGTAGTAGTAGGCATGGCAGGAGACGAAATCGAGATTGTCGTACGCTTTGGTAAGCACGCTGCGTTCCCAGGATCCAAACGTTGGCATATGGGCGCTGGAGGAGCCGCAGGCCACGAGTTCCAAGCCTGATTCCGCGAGTTTCATGGCGTGTGCGACTCGGTCCACGGCTGCGGCATACTCGTCAGGGCTCATATGTCCCACCTGCCAAGGGCCATCCATTTCATTGCCGATGCACCACATTTTGATGTCCATTGGTTCGGTGATTCCGTTACGTACGCGGCGATTGGCAAGCTCGGTGCCGGGCGCTCCGTTGACGTATTCCAACTCTTCCAGTGCGGCCTTCAATCCTCGGGTGCCCATATTGACGGCAAGCATGATTTCGGTACCGGTCTTCTTGCTCCATCGGTAGAAATCGTCGATACCGACTTCATTGGTTTCGGTGCTGTGCCATGCGAGATCTCGTCGTATTGGGCGTTGCCCCCGTGGCCCTGTGCCATCCTCCCAATTGTAGGCAGAGACGAAATTGCCGCCGGGGTAACGCACGCAGGTCACACCAAGTTCTTTGACTAGATTGATGACGTCTTGGCGGAATCCGTTTTCGTCGGCTGTGGGGTGACTTGGCTCATAAATGCCTCCGTAGACACAACGTCCAAGATGTTCTACAAATGATCCGAAAATGCGGGGTGGTATATCGGCAATTGCGCTGTTTTTTTGCACTGTGATTGTGCTGGTTCCGGAAGTCATGCCGTTCCTTTCGATGAGTGGTCTGATGAAATGTTTGCGTTGCGCGAGCTTCGACGGATATGCATCGTCCAGCATGCAATCATATCGTGTTTGCGTAGCTAAACAAAATATGCTAGGTAACTAAAAAAATACTGGAAAATCAACGATTTGCCTATTTGTTTGCGTAAACATAACTTTTGTGTTATCCTCATGATTGTCGGAAGGGTCAATGAATGATTCATAGCCGATAATGTTGGTCGATGTAGAAGGTCGGCCATATTTAAAGGAAGGAAGAACGATGAAGTTCACTGCATCCAAGAAAACAATCGCTCTGGTTGCTGCTGCTGCGATGCTGACTGGTGTCGCAGCCTGCGGGAGTTCCTCGAATTCGAGTTCTTCGGGGTGACAGAGGGTGGTAAGACTGAAATTACGGTATGGTCTTGGGATTCCACTTTGCCGCGTACCGTGAAGGATTTTGAAAAGGCCAATCCGGACATCACTGTTAAGGTGACCAATGCCGGCACGAACAGCACCGAATACACGGCTTTGAACAATGCGCTTTCTGCAGGTAAAGGTGCGCCAGATTTGGTGCAGATTGAGTATTATGCACTTCCCGAATATCAGGTTCGTGGAGAGATTGAAGACCTGAGTCAGTTTGGTGCGGACAAGTTCTCGGATTTCTATACGCCGGGCACGTGGGCTTCTGTGAAACTTAATGGCGGTGTGTATGCACTGCCGATGGATTCCGGACCGATGGCATGGTTCTATAACAAGGATGTGTTTGATAAGGCCGGGGTCGATCCGACTCGGGTGAGGACGTGGGATGAGTTCTACGATGCTGCCAAGAAGGTTCGCGCAACAGGGTCCTACATTACGTCCGATTCTGGTGATGCTGGCTTCTTCGATTCCATGACATGGCTGGCGGGTGCGACGCCGTTCTCCACTGGTTCCGATGGACAGTCCGTCACCATCAACCTCAGCAATGATTCCAAGGTCAAGACTTTTGTTGATTTCTGGCAGAAGATGATTGATGATGATCTTATTGATACCAAGACCGCAGGCTGGAGTGATGATTGGAACAAGAGTTTGAATGACGGCTCTATCGCTTCGCTGCTGACCGGTGCTTGGATGCCGTACAACTTGCTTTCCGGTGCTCCTGACGGTGAGGGGAAGTGGCGTGTTGCTCAGATGCCGACTCCGGATGGATCTGAAACCAATTCCGAGAACGGTGGTTCTTCGCTTGCGATGGTCAAGACGGATGACAAGGCCAAGGCCGAAGCTGCATACAAGTTCGCTGAATATGCGTGCCACAATGCCGAAGGCATCAAGACTCGCGTCGATGGCGGCGCATTCCCTGCCGATAACGACACTCTCGCTTCTGATGACTTCCTGAACATGACCTCTCTGACTGATTCCGATGGCAATGCGCACGAATACTTCGGTGGTCAGAAGTTCAATGAGGAGCTCGCCAAGGCTGCGGCCAATGTTTCGACTGGCTACAAGTTCCTGCCGTTCGAGGTTTATGCGCGTGGCGTATATAGCGATGATGCCGGTGGTGCATATACCGACAAGTCCGTCACCCTTGCTGAAGGTGTTCAGGCTTGGGAAAAGAATATCAAGGATTATGCATCTCAGCAGGGCTACACCGTGAAGTAGCTGCATGATTCCATAGTGGAATCGGTAAATATGAGCGTCTGTGGATTGAGGGATTGTCAATCGGCGGACGCTTTTTTGAGCTATAAGTGGATTGCGTGGCTGAATCGAAGAGATTGGAGGATTGTACGCTGGCTTTCGGGTGACTGACGTACACTCGAATGCGTATGTGTGTACGCACGTTTTCGTGTGGGAACATCAAATGGGAGGAATCGGCTTGAAACTGGTGAAACGAATCATCGCCATCTGCTGTGCGGCCATTATGGCAGTCAGTGCGGCCGCTTGCGGAGCCAACGTCGATTCCCGAACCGAAATCACCGTATGGTCGTGGGAGCCGAGCATGAGGCAAGTCATCGACGGCTTCGAAAAGGAAAATCCCGACATCCACGTTATTTGGAAGAACACAAGCGGTTACGACAATCTCAACAGTGCCATTCAAGACGGCTACGGCATTCCCGACGTGGTGCAATTGGAGTACTATGCGTTGCGCCAGTACGCGGTAAGCAGCCAGCTGGTGGCGATCACTGGGCGTACGGAAGGCTACGGCGATTTCTACACGCCCGGTACATGGGCTTCGGTACAGCTGAACGGCCGCGTGTACGGCTTGCCCATGGATTCCGGTCCAATGGCGTTCTTCTACAATGACAGCGTGTTTGAACAGGTGGGTGTCGACGCGTCCAAAATTCGCACATGGGACGACTATTACGAAGCCGCCAAAAAGCTCAAGGAGATCGGCGTGTATATCACCGCCGATTCCGGCGACGCCAGCTTTTACGACACTATGATCTGGCTTGCCGGAGGGCGCCCGTTCTCCACGTCGAACGACGGCAAAAACGTGACGATCAACCTCACCGACGACGAGGGCACCCGAACCTTTACTGAATTCTGGCAGAAAATGATCGATGAAGGTTTGGTCGCCACCAATCTGACCACATGGTCCGATGAATGGAAGGAAGCCGTAGGAGAGGGGAAGATCGCCTCCGTGTTCTCCGGCGCCTGGTTGCCGTCGTTGCTCATGTCGAACCTTCCTGGAACCGCAGGATTGTGGCGTGTGGCGCAGATGCCGACACCAGATGGCAGTGCCACCACGTCGGAAAACGGCGGATCTGCGCTGGCCGTGCTGCAACGCTCTCGCAAGCCCGAAGCGTCATATCGTTTCATTGAATACGCATGCCATAAAGCGGAAGGTATCAAAGCCCGCGTGGATGGCGGCGCATTCCCCGCCGACAACAACACGTTGTCTGATCCGGAATTCCTGCACAAAACCACCGTGACCGACGAGCGTGGCATCGAAATACCGTATTTCGGCGGTCAGGAATACAATCGTGTGCTTTCCGAAGCTGCGGAAAACGTGTCGACCGGCTACCAGTATCTGCCATTCGAAGTGTATGCGCGAAGTGACTTCCGCACTACCGTAGGCAAGGCCTACAAATGGTCGAGCCGGTTGCGCAAAGAGCAGGACAGGCTGAATATCATCGCGGCCGGTGGCAAAGTGTCCGACAAATCCGCCATCGGCGACGCGTTGAAGGAAACTGATTCCGCTGATCGTCTCAAATTGAAAAGCGGCATCGCGCTGTGGCAGAAGGATTTGAAGGAATACGGAGCCAATCAGGGCTTTACTATTCAGTAAATAGTTAATTATTTGCTATAGTTGTAAAAATAATGATGGCTGTCTTGTTTTTTTTTGAATTCAAGACAGCCATTATTATTATTATGTATTGAGATTGTATGTTGACGAAAAGTTATTGTCGTACGTTGCGTTCGTAAATATGCAGCATGCCTTTGAAAATCAGATCAGGGTCGTAAATGTCGATCATGTCGGTATCGTCGGCGAACACGCGGCTTAATCCGCCCGTCGCAACCACGCGGAAATCCTCGTCGATTTCGCGATGGAATTGCGTGATCGTACGTTCGATGCCTCCGAGGAAGTTGTAGTACAAGCCGGCTTGCATGGCTGGTTTGGTGCTTTTTGCCAGAATCGACGAGGGGCGCGTGATCTCCACTTCCGGCAACTGGGCCGTGGCGTCCCACAAGGCGGCCGCGCCTGTGCGAATGCCGGTGGTGATGAGCCCGCAAATCACTGAAGCGTCGGCTGTTACGTAATTGAATGTGGTGGCCGTGCCGAAATCCGCCACCAGAATCGGCCCGCCATACTCGTAGTAGGCTCCCGCACAGTCGGCAATGCAGTCCGCGCCCATATTCTGCGGATTGTCCATGCGAATATTGATGCCGGTTTTGACTCCCGGTCCAACAATCATCGGATCGATATTGAGGAATTTCACAATGCTGGCACGGAACGAATGCATGACCTTCGGCACCACCGACGTGATGATCACGTCGTCCACGTCGCCCGGCGTGTAGCCGCTCAACCGCAGGAATTGCGTGATCATCAGGCCATATTCGTCTGACGTGTGGTTCGCTTTCGTGGTGATGCGGTATGTGCCGGCGATATGCCCGTCATCGAGAAAGCCGATCACCACATTGGTGTTGCCGATGTCGACTGCGACCAGAAGCATGTCGAATTCTCCTTACGATTGCTGTATTGACGCTATTTCCTGTGACGTTGGTTGATAGTTACGATGCTTGCGATTCAGCGGATTCGGTATTGCGTAACGCTGCCAATTCGGTGAGGATGCGTTCCGCCAATTCCTGCTTGCTCATCTTGTTCCAATGCTCGATGATAGGCTCATCGGGGGTTGCGCCGGGCTTCAATACCGTCACCACATTCGTATCCACTGCGAAGCCGGCGCCGGGAGTGTTGAGATTGTTGGCCACCAGCATGGAACAATGCTTGGATGTGAGTTTTTTCGCTGCGTTCGATTCAAGATCCTGCGTTTCCATGGCGAAACCGCACAAGGTCTGGTCGGCGGTCTTATGCTCGCCTGCCCACGCGAGAATATCGGGATTCGATGTGAGCTGCAGATCGATATTGATGCGCCCGTTCTTCTTGATTTTCTCCGAAGACTGCTCAATCGGGCGGAAATCGCCGACGGCAGCGGCCATAATCGTCAGATCGGCCTGCGTGAAATGCTCTTGCACCGCGTTGAACATTTGCTGCGCGGTGGTGACGTGAACCGTATCAATGCCGCGGGGAGCGCTCAATGTGACAGGGCCGGATACCAGCGTCACATCCGCGCCCATATCGCGTGCCTGCTCGGCGATCGCATAGCCCATTTTTCCAGTGGAATGATTGGTGAGGTAGCGCACGGGATCAAGCGGCTCCTGTGTGGGACCGGCGGTGACGAGCACATGCAATCCGTGCAATGGCAACGTTTCTGCGGGCTGGTTCGCACGCAGCAGATCAGCTACGGCAGCTTCGATCGCAGCAGGCTCCTCCATGCGTCCTTTGCCGACATCCTGGCAGGCAAGCATACCGGATCCCGGCTCCACAATGGTCCATCCAAGTTCACGGCAGGTATTGAGATTGCGTTGCGTCACGGCATTCTCATACATGTGCACGTTCATGGCAGGGCATAGGATTTTCGGCCCTTCGCTATAGGCAAGCACGGTACTTGTCAGCTGGTCGTCGGCAATGCCGCATGCGATTTTCGCAATGATATCGGCGCTCGCGGGAGCGATGACGAGCATGTTCGCCCATTTCGCATCATCCACGTGATTGATATGCAGCGGATCGGATGGCGTATGAGCAACATCGCCGTCATTGCGCTGTGCTGCGAACATGGACGTGCGCGTCTGCGTATGCGTGAGCGAGCTGAACGTCAACGGGGTGACGAACTCCTGCGCGGCCGCGGTCATGGTCACGCGAACCTCATGTCCCTGCTTGCTCCAGTCGGAGGCGAGATGGCAGGCCTTGAATGCGGCGATGCTGCCGGTCACGCCGAGAAGAATATGCGCCATAGCCGATATTGTCCTTCCATTGACGTTGGCAAGACTTACGAAAACTGCGTCAAGTATATATCGAACCGGCTGAAGCATGCGGCATTGCGGCATTGCCGTCAGATGAATCCTGCGGGCATGGCGGATTGTAGAATCAGACTTTGGTGATCGACCCGTACAGGCGGTCAACCAGAACAAACACATAATCAAACAGGAGCAATCATGTCGCAATCTTCAGGTGCGTACGGCGAAGCCGACGCAACCGAACAGAAGAACGAACAACACAACAATCAGCCCGCAAACTCGGCAAGCACCGACGCAACTTTGAACGCGCGTGCCAAATCACCGAAATCCAAGGGGCCCAACAAGTGGATCATCGCCATCATTGCAGTGATCGCAGTGGTCGCCATCATTGTGGGCGTCGTCGTATTCCGCAACAACAGCGTATCCAGCGATACCGCGGAAAATGGCACCTCCAACACCGTGACCATTGGACTGAAACTCGCCCCCGTAAGCCTCGACATTCGCCACCAGTCCGGATCGGCGATCGAACAGGTGCTGATCGGCAATGTGTACGAAGGACTGCTGTCACGCGATTCCGACAACAAAGTGCATCCGGGACTGGCGAAAAGCTGGGATATTTCCAACGACGGCACAACGTATACGTTCCATCTCAACGAGAACATGAACTTCTCCAACGGAGACACGTTGGACGCCGAAGATGTGGCCTGGTCCATTAACCAGCTCAAAGAACAGCAGTATTACAACGCCAATCAGGTCGAAAGCCTCGAAAAAGCCGAAGCGGTCGATAGCGACACCGTGAAGCTCACGCTCAGCACCCCCGATTCCAACCTGCTGTGGTACCTGACCGGACGCCCCGGCCTGGTGTTCGATAAGGACGCCGAATACAACGCGAAAACCGAAGCCGTCGGATCGGGCCCGTACACGGTGGAATCCTTCGATTCCGCCAGCAAAATGGTGCTCAAAGCCAACCCGAAGTATTGGGGAAGCGCACACCAGGCCGCAACCGAAAACGTGATCATCAAATTCCTCACCGACGATAACGCAGCCGTCAACGCGCTGAAAAGCGGCGAAGTCGACGTGCTTTCCCCGGTGAACGCCACGCTCGCCAAATCGCTTGACGCCAACACGTATCAGGTGTCCGCGGCGGACGGCAGCGACAAATACGTGCTCGCCTTCAACTGCGCGAACAGCAAGCTTGCCGACAAGCGCGTGCGTCAGGCAATCCGTTACGGCATCAACCATGAGGAAATCATCGCTTCGCGCGGTAACGTCGACTATGCGCTCGGCGGGCCGATCCCATCCGTGGACCCGGGCTATGAGGACTTGACCGACCTGTACCCGTACGATGTGAACAAAGCCAAGGAACTCATGGCTGAAGCCGGCTATTCCACCGATAATCCGCTGAAACTCACCCTCACCTACGCCAACACGTACGGCACGGAACTCGGCGATCAGCTGCGTAGCCAGCTCGCCAAAATCGGCATTGATCTCAGCATCAACTACGTGGAATTCTCCACATGGCTGCAAGACGTGCATGCCAACGGCGACTATGAACTCTCGTTGGTGGACCACGCCGAAAGCCACGACTTCTACAAGTGGACCACGCCCGACTACTACTTCCATTACGACGGCAAGCAAGCCCAAGAACTGTATGCCAAGGCGCTCGCCGCCACCGATGAGGAATCCAGTGCAAACTACCTGAAGCAGGCTGCGAAAGCAGTAAGCGAGGATGCCCCCGCCGACTGGCTGTTCGGATATCGCGTGACGGTGGCATACCACAAGAACGTGCAGGGATTCCCCAGCAAGCTGAGCCAGACGGTGCTGCCATTGTGGCAGATCACCAAGGCGCGGTGAATCGACGAAAAACGATGGAAAATCGGCGGAAAACAAGTGATGAAAACTGATGTGTGGCGGTGTTTGCAGCGGCATCGTTGCGGCACCGCCACACATTGGCACGATATTGTTGGATAGGGTATTGACGGTGAATAGGTGCGTATCGCTGCAAACGCACGGATCGAGCGATAGACCAATGGTGGTTCAACTATGAGATTTGTAGTCAAACGGCTGGGACTGTTCGTCGCGGCCCTGTTCGGTCTATCGCTTTTGGTGTTCGTGCTACTGCGCATGCTGCCGGGCGATGTGGCTGCGGTGATCGCAGGTACGAACGCGACCCCCGAACGTATCGCGTCGCTACGTGCCGAACTTGGTTTGGACAAGTCGTACGTGGCACAATACGGCGATTGGATGCTGGGGTTGCTGCACGGCGATCTTGGTGTTTCCGCCATTGGCGGCAAGTCGGTGTCGGCGCAGGTAGCGTCTCGCGCTTCGGTAACGTTTCCGCTGATTATCGTGAGTTTGCTGATCGCATTGGCGATTGGCCTGCCGCTTGGTTGCGCTGCTGTGCTGACTCGTAATGCCCGCTTGCGTGGGCTTTGTCACGGTATTGCGATTCTTGCCGGTGCCATTCCCGCATTATGGGGCGGATTGCTGTTGATTCTGCTGTTCTCACGCGGTTCAGGACTGTTGGGATTGCTGCCGGCGCAAGGTTTTCCCGATACTGGCTGGGGTGCGCCCTTGCGGGCGTTGGCTTCTTTGATACTTCCGGCGCTCGCCACCGGCGTTACCGCAGGCGCGTCCATTATGCGTTACACGCGTGCCGCCGTGGGGGACAAGGCCTCGTCTCAGGCGGTTGACATGGCCATGGCATGCGGCATGACCCGCAAACGGGCGGTATTGCGCGTCGCTTTGCGTCTTGCCACACCGCAATTGGTGTCGGTGATCGGTTTGACGTTCGCCCAGATGGTCACCGGTGTAATGGTGGTTGAGAATCTGTTCGCGCTTCCGGGGCTTGGCACCATGCTGGTCACCGATGTTGGCAATCGAGATCTGATTGCAGTGCAGAGCGAATTGTTCCTGTTGGCTACGTTCTTCCTCTTGCTTGGATTAGTGGTTGATGTGGTGCATCGTGCGCTTGATCCGCGTCTGAAAGATGCCGGATTGGTGTCGGGGGAGGTGCTTGCATGATGAAACAATCTGCTGAGAAAACTACTTCGAAAAACGCTGTGAAAACCGTGATTCCCTCCATATGGCGTACCGCTGGTGGCAAGTATTCGCTGATCATGCTTGCGATATGGCTGGTTGTGTCGGCTATTTCGCTGGTGTGGACGCCATATTCGCTGCTTGATACTGACGGATTCAACACGTGGACTTCGCCGTCCGGCGCTCACATGTTGGGTACTGATGGTGTTGGCGCTGATGTGTTGAGCTGGCTGATGGCCGGTTCCCGTACGAATCTTGCGATCGCGCTGCTTACCGTGGTGGTTGCCGCGGCCATCGGCCTGCTGTTGGTGGCGGCCATGGTGTCTCGCCATGGCGCATTGGCTTCCACGTCGGTGGTTGTGGTGGATGCGTTGATTTCCATTCCAACAGTGCTGATCGCCTTGATGCTCTCCGTGCCGTTCGGCGCGTCGGCAGCGGTGATCATCGCAGCATGCGGACTTGCATACGGGCTGAATTTGGCGCGTATTCTACGCCCCGCGGCCATGCTCGCCGCGCGTTCTGACTATGTGGAATCGGCTTTGTGGTCGGGCGCGAGTTCGTTACGCGTGTTTTTCACGCATATTGTGCCGAATACGGTTCCGGTGTTATGCGTTCAGCTGTCGATGAGTGCGGGCACGTCGCTCTTGGCGGAGGCTGGATTGACGTATCTGGGTGTTGGCGTCGGTGCGGGAGTGCCCAGTTGGGGGCATTCGCTTGCCACGTCCGTCAAATTCATCAGCATTTATCCGATGGCTGTGGTGTGGCCGGGATTGGTGGTCACCTTGATGGTGATAGCGCTGAATCTGTTTGGCGATGCGTTGCGTGACGCCATCGATCCGCTGACGAATCCGGCATTGCGACAAAGTGAAGCCACCCATGTTGAACCGGAGGAACGCACATGAGCGTCAGCATCCGTAATCTCAATATCGTCATCAATGGAATGCCGATTGTGCATGATGTCGATATGGACATCGCCGACGGTGAACGTGTGGGTTTGATCGGTTCGTCCGGTTCCGGCAAATCCATGATCGCCAAATCCATCATGGGCTTGCTGCCGCTTTCCGCACAGGTTTCCGGCAGTATTGACATGGGTGGTACTGAAATCGTCGGAGCGTCGGATCAAGCGATCGCCGATCTGCGTGGCCGTTATGTGGGCATGGTGTTCCAGAATCCTTCCGCCGCATTGAATCCGGTGATGACCGTGGCGCAGCAGGTCGCGCTGCCACTGCGTTTGCATTACGATCTGACCCGTGACGAACGGTTGGACCGTGTCAAAGCAATGTTCGCCAAAGTCGGGCTGCCGGAAGATGTGCTGAACAAATATCCGCATGAACTTTCCGGCGGACAACAGCAGCGCGTCGGCATCGCGGCCGCATTGGTCACGTCGCCGCGCCTGATTATCGCCGACGAGCCAACCACCGCGCTGGATTCGATCACGCAACGGCAGATCGTCGATCTGCTGGTATCGTTGGTGGACGATTCCGGCGCATCCATGCTCTTCATCACCCACGATTTCGCGGTACTCAATCATGCAACCACACGCTGTTATGTACTTGCTGATGGACGTGTTGCCGAATCAGGACAAACCGCCGATATCCTGCAGTCGCCGCACACTAAAGTCGCTTCGCAATTGGTGACTTCGGCACGTGCGCTGTCGTTGCGGATCGATGCCGAAACCAAATAAGGAGAACGGTTGTGACGGGCGAAAACGAAAAAACCACAATGCTGCAAGGTCGCGGCATCAGCAAATACTACGGTGCGAAACAACAGCGTCGTCAGGTGCTGCACGATGTTGATATCGACGTACGTTCGGGGGAGTGTCTTGCGGTGATCGGCGGATCCGGATCCGGCAAAACCACCCTTACGCGAGTATTGCTGGGGCTCGAACACGCTGAAACGGGCGAGATTACGTATTTCGGCAAGCCTGTGCAAGGCGAAGTCGCCGGCGAACTGCGGCGTAGCTGCGGATTGGTGTTCCAAAGCCCATTCGGCTCGTTGGATCCGCGTTGGAGGGTCGGCAGATCCGTTGCCGAACCATTGCGGTTGCATCACCCTGATTGGTCGCAGGGGCGGATTGCGGAACGCGTGTCGGAAGCCTTCCGCATGGTGAGTCTCGACCCTGCCGCATATGAAAATCGGTTCCCCGTGGACCTCTCTGGCGGTCAGGCGCAACGCGTGGCCATCGCACGTGCCATTGCGGATCATCCGAAAGTATTGCTTGCCGACGAGCCGATGAGCGCCGTCGACGTGGCCGCACGAACGCAGATTCTCGCATCGTTCGCTGCGATTCGTAGCGGCGAACCTGATATGGCGCTGATCATGGTGTCACACGATTTGGGAGTGGTGCAGCATATCGCAGATCGCATTATGGTGTTGCACGACGGTTGCGTTGAGGAATGCGGACTTACGGAAACCGTGTTGCACCATCCGACCAGCGATTACACCAAACGATTGCTGGACGCGGCTTCGCTCTGATTTGCGACACTGCGCAAAAAGCCTGCGATCATGTTGAAATCCGCATGATTGCAGGCTTTTTGTCGCTATATGAACAGGTAAGACACGCCGATGTCGTTACGTGTGCTATTGTGTGAGCCATGTTCAATTTCTCTTGTTGTTGCTGTCGCTGACCAACCGCCCGAGGGGCGCGTGGTTCATCGAAGCATAACTTGAGACAGGGCATTCTTTTTCGGCATACGCAACTTGCGTTGCATGCCAGAGTATCGCAGAAATCATCCCATAACCAGTGCCTTACGCGGTTGGTATTACGCGGCATATGTGGATGAACCGCAGCGAAAACACCATCACAGGTCCCGTTTCAAATCATTGCAAGTGATAAACGCGAGCTTCTCGAAATCAAAACAACGAAATCATTCATCGGAAGCCAACGGAAATCACTCTTCGCAAGGAAACGTCATGACCATCCACAATTCCCTTTCAGAACTCATCGGCAACACTCCACTCGTCAAACTCAACCGTGTGACTGACGGCATCAAAGCCACCGTCGCCGTCAAAGTCGAATATTTCAATCCGGGAGGCTCCTCCAAGGATCGCATCGCGGAACGTATCATTGACGCGGCCGAACGTAGCGGCGAACTCAAGCCGGGCGGTGTGATTGTGGAGCCGACCTCCGGCAACACCGGCGTCGGACTTGCCCTCGTGGCGCAGCAGCGTGGCTACCGCACCATTTTCACCCTGCCGGACAAGGTTTCCGAAGCCAAGCGTGCGGTACTCCGCGCATACGGTGCGGAAGTGGTGGTAACCCCTACCGATGCTGGTCCGGACGATCCGCGCTCCTACTATCAGGTGGCGGAACGCCTCGCCAAAGCGATCCCCGGCGGATACCGCCCGAACCAATACGACAACCCGAACGGACCGGAAAGCCACTACCGCACCACCGGTCCGGAAATCTGGGAAGCCAGCGACCATCAGGTCACGCATTTCGTGGCGGGCATCGGCACTGGCGGCACCATTTCCGGCACCGGACGCTACCTGAAGGAAGCTTCCGACGGCGCAGTACAAGTGATCGGCGCCGACCCGGAAGGATCCATCTATTCCAATCCGAACGACGTGCATCAGTACAGCATCGAAGGTGTCGGCGAGGATTTCTATCCGAAAGCGTTCGACCGTGAACTTCCCGACGAAATCGTGCAGGTCAACGATGCCGAAGCATTCGAAATGACCCGCCGTTTGGCTGCGGAGGAAGGTCTGCTTGTCGGAGGCTCGTCCGGCATGGCCGTTATGGCGGCCCTCAAATACGCTCGCGAGCATGATTTGGATGAAAACCAGCTGGTCGTGGTGTTGCTGCCGGATTCCGGTCGTAGCTATATGGAAAAGATCTTCAACGACGATTGGATGCGTGCCAACGGATTCGCCGACGTTGTGGAACGCACGTCCAAGCCGAGCCTTGCGGAACAGTATCTGTAAACCGCCAATTCATATCTCAACATCATGTCCATCATTCGTTCAACCCAAATCATTCGCTATTTTCAAGGAGTTCCCATCATGACCATCTCGACCAACACCGAAGCCCTGAGCGCCACCGCACTCGCCACCCGCGCCATTCACGCAGGTCAGGAGCCCGACCCGACCACCGGAGCCGTGGTCACCCCTATTTATATGACATCCACGTTCAAGCAGGATGGTGTCGGTGGCCTGCGCAACGGTTATGATTACAGCCGTTCCATCAATCCGACCCGCAATTCCTTCGACGAGCAGCTCGCCGCGGTCGAAGGCGCGGACTACGCGCTGAGCTTCGCTTCCGGACTGGCCGCCATCGACGTGCTGCTGCGTGCCACCCTCAAGCCGGGCGACAATATTCTGCTTGGCAATGACGTGTATGGGGGCACCTACCGATTGCTTTCCAAGGTGTTCGTGCCGTGGGGCGTCGGCCTTGACGTGGTAGACATCACCGACACGGCGGCCGTTTCCGCGGCGCTCAGCCAGAAGCAGTACCGGTACATTTGGGTGGAAACCCCGTCGAACCCGCTGCTCAACATCACCGATATCGCAGCCACGTCAGCGGTCGCTCACGCGCATGACACCAAAGTGGTGGTGGACAACACCTTCGCATCCCCGGTATTGCAGCATCCGTTGGCGGATGGCGCCGACGTGGTCGTATATTCCACCACCAAATACATCGGCGGACATTCCGACGTGGTCGGCGGAGCTGTGGTGCTCAACGACAAGGAAATCCGCGATGAAGTGGCGTTCCTGCAGAACGCGGCCGGAGCTGTGCCATCTCCGTTCGACTCCTGGCTTGACATTCGTGGCCTCAAAACGTTGGATCTGCGCGTCAAGCAGCACAGTCATAACGCCATGAAGGTGGCGCAATGGCTGGAAACCCGCCCTGAAGTGGAACGCGTATGGTACCCGGGACTGGAATCCCATCCAGGCCACGAGATCGCGGCACGACAGATGCATGGCGGCTTCGGAGGCATGATCTCCGTACAGATCGCAGCCGGATTCGAAGCGGCCAAGAAGTTCGCCGGTGCTACGGAAGTGTTCACTTTGGCTGAGTCGTTGGGAGGCGTGGAATCCCTGATTGAGCATCCGGGCGCCATGACCCACGCTTCCGTCGCCGGTACCACGCTGGAAGTGCCCGCCAATCTCGTGCGACTTTCCGTCGGTCTTGAAGATGCTGACGATTTGATCGCGGACTTGGAGCAGGCATTTCGTCGTGTTTGAGATAAGATCGCAGCCTCGTTACGGTTTTGTGTAATCCGTCAAAAAGGCGGAACGTGCATAAATCCTCGCCATCGGATTCGCCAAAAGCGTATATTATGCTTTTCGAATCTGCTTATGGCGAGGGTTTTACCATATAATACTTTCGACAACGTTCGTGTTCATCTACCAGCGCATTCTCTGTGGAATCGAACGCCCATGATTATCGAGACGAGGCGGCATGCTGCAAATTCAAGGCATCTCCAAACAGTATAAAACCGGCGACTTCGTGCAGCGGGCGCTGAATAACGTCAGCCTGAACCTGCGTGACAGCGAATTCGTGGCCATTCTCGGACCTTCCGGCTCCGGCAAAACCACACTGCTCAACATCATCGGCGGACTTGACCACTATGATTCCGGCGATCTGGTGATCAACGGCATTTCCACCAAACAATACAAAAGCCGCGATTGGGACTCCTATCGCAACCACACCATCGGTTTCGTGTTCCAGAGCTACAATCTCATTCCCCATCAGACCATTCTGTCGAATGTGGAACTTGCCCTAACCATTTCGGGCGTATCGCATTCGGAGCGTCGAGAGCGTGCGCGCAAGGCGCTTGAACAAGTGGGTTTGGGCGAGCATGTCAACAAAAAGCCGAACCAGCTTTCCGGCGGTCAGATGCAGCGCGTGGCCATTGCGCGCGCATTGGTGAACGATCCGGACATCGTGCTCGCCGACGAGCCGACCGGTGCGCTTGATTCCGACACTTCCGTGCAGATCATGGATCTGCTCAAAGAGGTCGCCAAAGACCGCCTCGTGGTGATGGTGACGCATAACCCCGAACTGGCCTACCAGTATGCCACGCGCATTGTGGAGCTCAAGGATGGTGTGATCCGTTCCGACTCCGACCCGTTCGAACCAGCCCAGAACGAAACGGCCACCGCTCCCGTGCACAAGACCATGGGCCGCGCATCCATGTCGTTCGGCACGTCGTTGGCATTGAGCTTCAACAATTTACGCACCAAGAAGGGCCGTACTTTCCTTACGGCATTCGCAGGATCCATCGGCATTATCGGCATCGCATTGATTATGTCCGTTTCGGCAGGTGTGAACACTTATATCGACAATATTCAGCGCGAGACGATGACTGCTTACCCGATCAGTATCGACGAACAGACCTTCGACCTGACCAGCATGATGACTTCCGGTCAGCAGAGTGCGGACAATCAAGGCCAGAAGCATAAGAGCGACGCGATTTATCCGGATGATGCCGCCATCAAGGGCACCGCTTCGATGACCAGCAGCATTACCGAAAACAATCTGAGCGCGTTCAAGAAATACCTTGATAATAAGGACAGTGACATCAATCGGTATATCGGTTCCGCGGGAATCCAGTATTCGTATGATACGAGGTTCTCCGTGTTCTCGCACGATCCAGACGGCACGCTTGTCAACGCCGATGGTGTGACGGTGGGCAAAACCGGCACCAAATCGATGGCCGACCAGATGGCGGATGGTTCGCTGATGTCTGCCGACTCGTCCACCTTTACGTCGACGCGCGTGAGCATGCTCACGGGTAAAACCGACCAGAATGCTGCACCGAGCTCGTTCCATGAGATCATGCCAAGCGCTGATGGCAAAAAGAACGTCGGCAAGGTCATTTCCGACAATTATGAGGTAGTCGAAGGATCCTGGCCAAAGAACAAGAACGAGGTTGTGCTCGTACTTGACAAGAACAATTCATTGTCGTTAACCACTGTGTATGAGCTAGGCCTCAAATCCGCCAGTGAATACCACGATATGATGAACCAGCTCAATTCCGGCGACGATGTGAAAACCGATACCAAGAAGATTGACTATTCCGACGTTATCGACCGCACGCTGAAGCTGCTGCCGGCCTGCGACCAGTATGTCAAAGGCGATAACGGCCATTGGACGTACGCGGGCGACGATGTGGACCAGATTAACGCGCTGATCGACTCCGACAAGGCCATCGATCTGAAGATCGTGGGCGTGGTCAAGCCGGTAGAGGATGCTGACGCAACCCCGCTTTCCTCCGGTGTGGGCTATACGCGTGCTCTGACCAATGAGCTGATCGACCGTGCCGAATCCAGTGAAATCGTCACCGAACAGCAGTCCGATAAAGACCACAATGTACTCAACGGCATGACGTTCTCGCCGTCCGACGATGCCACCAAGGCCCAGGATGCCCGCGATTACGTCGCATCCCTCGGCGTAAGCAGCAAGGCGCAGATGGCGCAGAACATGATGGCGGCCGCAGGCGCATCCGGAGGTGACTCCCAGCAGGCCACGGCCATGGCTCAGATGGGCGAACAGCAGCTCGCCGACCAATTCGACGCCTATATCGCCACCGCCGACGAGGCCACGCTGGTCGCCATCTACAACCAGTACGTGTCCACCGGCTCCTACAATGATAATCTCGCTGATTTCGGCGTGGTCAGCCGTGACGCACCAAGCTCCATCAACATTTACGTCGACAGCTTCGAAGACAAGAATTCCATCAACGACGCCATCGACGAATACAATAAGACCGCCAAGGAAAAAGACAAGATCACCTACACCGACTACGTTGGTCTGATGATGAACTCGGTAACCACCATCATCAACGTCATCACCTATGTGCTGATCGCTTTCGTGGCTGTGTCATTGGTGGTCTCGTCGATCATGATCGGCATTATCACCTATATTTCCGTACTGGAACGTACCAAGGAAATCGGTATTCTGCGCGCCATGGGCGCATCCAAACGCAATGTGTCGAACGTATTCAACGCGGAAACCGGCATTATCGGCCTGCTGGCCGGTCTGATTGGCGTTGGTGCCACCGTGTTGCTCAACTTCCCGATCAACAGCGTGCTGCACCACTTCATGGGTACCACCGAGGTCAGTGCCGTGCTGCCGGTCGGTAATGCCATCGCTCTGGTGATTCTCAGCGTAGTGCTCACCCTGATCGGCGGCCTCATCCCAAGTCGTGGCGCCTCCAAGCAGGATCCCGCCACCGCCCTCCGCACCGAGTAGAGGCGGTGGATACTAGACTGCTGCGTATGACAGAGTTTACGTCGGCGCGTGACGCCCTACGCACCTACTTCGGATATGACGCCTTCCGTCCTGGTCAAGAAGGCATAGTCAATGCGATTATCCAAGGCCGTGATGCGCTCGGTGTCATGCCCACCGGTGCTGGCAAGTCGATCTGTTACCAGATTCCCGCCACGCTTCTTCCGGGCATGACCATCGTCATTTCCCCGTTGATCTCGTTGATGCGCGATCAGGTCGACGCGCTCAACGACGTGGGCATTTCAGCCGCGTTCATCAATACCACGCAAAGTCCCGACGAACAGGATCTGGTGTTCGCGCGGGCATTGTCGGGACGGATCAGACTGCTGTATGTGGCTCCGGAACGTTTGGAAACCGAGCGTTTCCGTACGTTCGCCAGTCGTGTGCCGATTTCTCTGGTCGCCGTTGACGAAGCGCATTGTGTGTCGCAATGGGGTCAGGATTTCCGTTCGTCATATCTTGGTATCGGCGATTTTCTGAAGGCGTTGCCGACTCGTCCGACGGTTGCCGCGTTCACTGCGACCGCGACGGAACGGGTGCGCCGCGATATTATCGGAATTCTTGGATTGCGTGATCCGTCCGTCACCGTCACCGGCTTCGACAGGGCCAACCTGTATTTCGACGTGATCAGGATGGAAAGGAAACATAAGGCTTCGTGGGTGGCTTCGTATATTGCGGATCATCCTGACGAATCCGGTATCGTGTATTGCGCGACCCGTAAGGAAGTGGAGTCGCTTGCCGAATCATTAAATATCGCCGTGCGCGAGCTGCGTGCGGCGAAAGGTGAGGATGCGACGCGACTTGGCATGGTCGCGGTCGCCTATCATGGCGGTATGTCGGCCGAAACGAGGGAGCGGGCGCAACGTGATTTCGTAACCGACCGTGTGCCTGTGGTGGTTGCCACGAATGCGTTCGGCATGGGAATCGACAAGTCGAACGTGCGTTATGTGATTCACCATAATATGCCGGAATCGATCGAAGCGTACTATCAGGAGGCCGGTCGTGCGGGGCGTGACGGCGAGCCTAGCCGGTGCACGTTGCTGTGGAACGAGTCTGATATTGCTACGAGGCGAAGGCTGCTTGATTCGGATTATGAGAACGAGCGTTTGACCGTCGAAGAGCAGGAGGTCGTGCGCGCGTCGAAACGGCGTCTGCTCAACGCCATGATCGGTTATTGCCGTACCACGGATTGTCTGCACGAGTATATGACCAGGTATTTCGGTGAGGCCGGGGGAGCGGCCGTCCGTGATGACGGCGCATGCGTGGGAGGATGCGCGAACTGCGAGCACACGTTTGAAACCGTTGATGTTACTGAGATCGCGCGGGCCATCAGCCGCTGCGTGCATGACGTGAACCAGAAGGTCGGTTCGGGGAAGATCGTCAAAGTGCTGCGTGGGTCGAAAGCGCAGGATTTGAATTATCTCCATCCTGCCGATCTGCCGACGTACGGCATGTTGAGCGCGACTTCGGAGGCGCAGATTCGTGACGTGCTCAGCCAGATGGCGACGGATGGTTTTCTTTCCATTTCGGAAGGCTCCATGCCGATTGTTCGCTTCGGTGAACGTGCGGCGGAAACGGTCGCGCCGAATTTTCATTATGAAATCAAGAAGATCGAACGGAAGCACGCTGCGAAACGTGCGGAATCGCCGTCCGTAGGTTCTCAGGCCATGGGGGCATATGTGCCGGGCGACGGAGACGAGGAATTGTTCGCCAAGCTGCGTGCGTTGCGGCTTGACATCGCCCGCGAACTCGGTAAACCCCCGTATATCGTCTTTTCCGATAAAACGTTGCGCGACATGGTGCGTATCAGGCCGGTCTCTGGCGAGCAGTTTTCGCAAGTCAACGGCGTGGGCGCGCTTAAATTGAAAGCGTATGGCGAACGGTTCATGGAAGTGATCCGCGATTTCGTTGCATGAATCATGTGACGTATCAGCTTGAAGAATAATCGTATCGATTATTGCAAAACCATACGTTGTATATGATGTGTAACGCATTATCGGCAACATGTATGGCGGTGCGGTTGACGTATGCCGGCAAAACGGCGACAGTAGAGACGAACGGTTGTTGAAGAAAGGATTGATGATGGCAGAAGACAAGCCGGTTGTGGAAAGCTTCCAGCTCGACCACACCAAGGTGAAGGCTCCGTATGTGCGCTATATCGACACGCAGACCGGTCCGAATGGCGATGTGATTTCCAATTATGATTTGCGTTTGGTGCAGCCGAATGAGAATGCGATTCCGACCGGTGGCCTGCACACCATCGAACATACGATTGCGGTGCTGTTGCGGGAACGTATCGACGGTTATATCGATTGCTCCCCGTTCGGTTGCCGTACCGGTTTCCATTTGCTGACGTGGGGTGAGCATTCCACGGAAGAAGTGGCGCGCGCGTTGAAGGAGGCGTTGGAATTCATCGCATATGAGGCCACATGGGATGACGTTCCTGCCACCACCATCGAAAGCTGCGGCAATTACCGCGACCATAGCCTGTTCACGGCGAAGGAATGGTGCAAGGATATTCTTGCCAAGGGCATCAGCTCTGACGCGTTTGAGCGCCGTCTGGTCTGATTCGCGTGCGGTTGCAAGTCTGCTTTTCGGGCATATTGCGAACACTGTGCCGTGGGCATGGTATTTTTAACGCTCGGAAGAAGACAAGGCGATGCAAAGGTGAACGAGATGGGTGAGGAGAGCGTCATTACTTCTGAACGGCGGTTCCGCCGCGCCACTATGGCTGATTGGCCGACCATGCAGAAGATTTATGAGCATGCCCGCAAGTTGATGGCCTCCAATGGCAATCCCACGCAGTGGGGTGATAAGTTCCCGCGTGAGGAAGTGGTTCGTGACGATATCGAATCGCAACGCACTGTGCTGCTTGTTGATACGGTTGATGGCGAGGAACGTGTGCTCGCCCAGTTCGCATTGTGTCCGGGCATCGACCCGACGTATGTGAATATCGATGGTGCCTGGCTGGATGATGATCCGTATGTGACCATCCACCGGATTGCCTCGTCGGGTCTCGCCAAGGGTGCGGCGAAGGACTGCATCAACTGGTGCATCGAACATTACGGCAATGTGCGTGCGGATACGCATCCCAACAACAAGGCCATGCAGCATGTGCTTGAATCGAATGGTTTTGCGCGCTGCGGCTTGATTCAGTTGCTTGACAGGCCGTTCGATACCACTCGTATCGCCTATCAGCGTCATGAATGGTGAGATTTGCGGATTTGTATGGATTGATATCAATCAATATAAATTTCATTGCAAATAATCACAGATAATCTGCGATATTGAGAAACAAAAATCCCGTTGAATATCATATTTCAGATGTTCAACGGGATTTTTATATCCGATTGTGTTGCTTTCGATATATTTTATGAAAGATATGTCGAAAGCAACAGTATTACCGGTTTTTAGAACAGTCCTGGCTTGTTCAATGCGGAATGCTTGCGGCTGTACGTGAAATACACGATCAAACCAAGGGCGAACCAGATTGCGAAACGCACCCAGGTCTCCCAATTCAAACCGCAAATCAGAATGAAGCAGAAAATGATCGCGCAGATCGGCGTGAACGGCACGCCCGGAGCGCGGAAGCCGCGGTGTGCGTCCGGCTGGGTCTTACGCATCCACAGAATGCCTGCGGACACGATGATGAACGCCGACAGCGTACCGATGTTCACCAATTCGAACAATACGTTGATGTTGATGAAACCGCCGGCGATGGCCGTCAGGATGCCGAAGAACCAGGTGCCCTTGTAGGGGGTGCGGTACTTCGGGTGCACTTCGCCGAAGAACTTCGGGAACAGGCCGTCGCGGCTCATGGCGTAGCAGATGCGGGACTGGCCGTACAGCTGCACCAGCATCACCGTGGTCATGCCGATCAGAGCGCCAAGATTGACGATGAACGCCAGCCAGTTGAGGCCGGTTTCGAGAATCACGCCGGCCACCGGAGCGTCAATGAATTTCGCGAACTCCTTGTATGGCACCACACCGGTCATAATCAGCGTCATGATGATGTACAGCACAGTCGACACGGCCAACGAAATAAGAATGCCGCGTGGCAGTGTCTTGTTCGGATTGATGGTCTCCTCGGCGGAGGAGGAGACGGCGTCGAAGCCGATGAAGCTGAAGAACACGATCGACGCCGCCGGAACAATGCCGTACGGCTGCGTCGAGCCCGGCTGGAACGTGTAAATGCCGTACGGGGAGAACGGCTTCCAATTGGCAGGATTGATGTACCAGACGGTGCACACGATGAACAGCACGATGATGGCCAATTTGATCATCACCATAATATCGTTGGTTTTCTTCGTCTGGTTGATGCCAATGGCCAGCACCCAAGTGATGATGAGCACGATTACGAAACCAGGCAGGTTGAAGTATGTGGTTACGCCTGGTGTGGTGCCGTATGCCGCGGTCAGCTCAACTGGCAGATGCAAGCCGAAACCTTCCAACAGTTTGTTGAAATAACCGGACCATCCGGCGGACACGGTGGCCGCCTGCAATGCGTATTCCAAAATCAAATCCCAGCCGATCACAAATGCGATCAGCTCGCCGAACGCCAAATACGCGTACGAATATGCGGAACCGGACACTGGTGCCATTGCTGCGAACTCTGCATAGCACAATCCTGCGAAACCGCAGCAGATCGCGGCCAGGAGGAAGGAGACGCACAATGCCGGACCTGCGGTGAGGGCGCCCTTGCCGGTGAGCACGAAAATGCCGGTGCCGATGATGGCGCCGATTCCCAGCATGGTAAGGTCAAACGTTTTCAATGTGCGTTTCAGTGGAGTTGACTCGGATACGAGCTGGTCCACTGACTTTTTGCGAAAAAGATCCATGGTCTTAATTCCCTAAAAGTGGTTTTGTATGGGCTGGACCGGACGGATTTCCGGGACTCTGGCACGCCTCAAACGCCAGAAATCAAAGAAGGGCTGAACGCCTCATGTATGGGAGGTATACGCGCCTTATGTAAAGAGAGTGTAAAAACCTGGCGCGGACAAAAACGTGAAAACCCCGTGAATCGTCTCACCATGTGTGCGCGTCTTTTCGAAGCCGTCATATGGGAGCGCAACAATAGAGCCATGACTTTCAATGCTGCCCGTGAATGGAAATTCTCATCCGAACAAGGCAAGGCCAATTATGAGGCCGCCCAAAAGCAATACCCGGCGCAGGCCATCGTCGATATGGCCGCATTGCGAGACAATATGCGTCATTTGGTGAGCGTGGTTGGCGGCCCGAATTCCGGCACTGCCGTGATGGGTGTGGTCAAGGCTGACGCGTACGGGCATGGTCTTATTCCGGCTGCGCTTGCGGCGCTCGCAGGAGGCGCGACATGGCTGGGCACGGCGCAGTCGCATGAGGCGCTGCTGCTGCGCAAGGCCGGTATTGGACCAGACCGCTGCCACATTCTGACATGGGTATATAACGGCACGGCTGTGCCTTTTGACGAGCTGATCGACAATGACATCGATATTTCCGTAGGCTCATTGCCGGGTATTGACGGTGTTGCGGCCGCGGCGCGTCGTCTTGGAAAAACCGCGCGTGTGCATGTGAAGGTCGATTCTGGTTTTGGTCGCAATGGATTCACTCCGGCCACGTTCGATGCGGCGCTTGCCAAGCTGGTGCCTCTCGCCAAGGAGGGTGTGCTGCATATTGTCGGCCAGTGGAGTCACCTGGCGGTGGCCGACGCTCCCGACGTGCCTGAATTCGTGGCGGCCACTGATAGGCAGGTCGAGAATTTCAAGGATTTCACCCGTCGTATGGAAGTTGCTGACATTGCACCGGAGATTCGCCATCTTGCCAATACGGCGGCCACGCTTTCGCGTCCGGAGATTCATTTTGAGCTCACCCGCCCGGGTATTGGCTTGTATGGTTATGAGGCTGATCCGGCCATGGGCACGCCTGGCACGTATGATTTGACGCCGGCCATGACATTGCAGGCGCAGCTTGGCACGGTCAAGGATGTGGAGGCAGGCCATGGCATTTCCTATGGCCGCACGTACTTGACTCCTACGGACACGTCCACCGCGATCGTGCCTGTAGGCTATGCGGACGGCATTCACCGTTCCGCTTCCGGTTTCGATATGGAAGGCGCGAAGCATGTGGCCAAGCCTGGCGGTCCGGTGCGTGTGATGACTACGGAAGGTCCGCGCCTGTACCGTGTGTCTGGCCGCGTGTGCATGGACCAGTTCATGCTTGACCTGCACGGTTCCGCGGAAAAGCTTGGCGTGCATGAGGGCGACACCGTGCAGCTGTTCGGTCCGGGCCGTGGCGAGGATTATGCCGAACCGACCGCCGACGATTGGGGTCGTGCCGCAGGTACCATCAGCTACGAGATCTTCACCTGTCTGTGCAACCGCATTCCGCGCCTGTACGAGCACGCCACCGACGTGCTGCCGGCCGAGGATCTCGCCAAGCTCAATCCCGCAACCATTCTGTAAGGAAACGGGCGTGGGGAAACAAGGCACGCCGTGAAAGTCAATATGGTGGGCGCGGCACGTTCGATGGTTGGTCAACGTGCCGCGCTTGCTGTTAAGGTGGTGAGCTATGCCAGGAATGATTTTGAAGGAAGATATCGAAAAAGTTCGCGCCACCGCCGATTTGTATGACATTGTGTCCGCAACGGTTTCGCTCAAGCCTTCCGGAACTGGCGCTTATGTAGGGCTGTGCCCTTTCCACGATGAAAAAACGCCAAGTTTTTCCGTGCGCCCGGCGCTGGGTGTATGGCATTGTTTCGGTTGCGGTCTCGGCGGTGACGTGTTCGGCTATGTTGAGCATCAGGAGAACGTCGACTTCCGCGACGCCGTCGAGCTTTTGGCCGACAAATACCATATTGAATTGCGTTATGACCAGTCGAACGCAAAGAAGGAGCATACCGGTTCGAAACGTGCCCGTCTGCTGGAAGCCAATGAGGCTGCACAGGAGTTTTTCGTATCGCAGCTGATGACCAAAGACGCGCTTGCCGCACGCAAATTGCTTGACGGTCGTAACTTCAGCCAGGCCGATTGCCAGCGTTTCGGTTGCGGATACGCTCCGCAAGGCTGGGACAATCTGGTGCGCTATCTGGCTGGTAAGGGCTTCACGCAGCAGGAGATGCTGGACGCGGGATTGGCTCGCCAAGGTCAGCATGGGGTGTACGACTATTTTCGAGGCCGCGTAACATGGCCGATTCGCGATTCGACCGGTCGTGCGCTTGGTTTTGGCGCACGCAAATTGTATGAGGATGATTCAATCGGCGCGAAATACATAAATACGCCGGATACGGCGTTGTATCGCAAAAACCAGGTGCTCTATGGCATTGACATGGCGAAGGCTGCGATCGTCAAGAAACGTCAGGTGGTGATCGTCGAAGGCTATACCGACGTGATGGCCATGCATCTGGCCGGAGTCGACACTGCGATCGCCACATGCGGTACCGCGTTCGGTACTGAGCATGCCAAGATCGTGCGTCGTTTGATTGCGGACGATTCGTTGGGGGCGGTGCAGCTGATTGGCCCATTGAAGGTCGATGGGCAGCAGTTGAGTTCCCGCATCGTGTTCACTTTTGATGGTGATGCCGCTGGTCAGAAGGCCGCGATTCACGCGTTCGGATTGGATGCCGCGTTTTCGACGCAGGCGTTCGTCGCCGTGGCCGATGACAATCTCGATCCGTGCGATCTGCGCATCAGACGTGGCAATGAGGCGGTTCGCGCGCTTATTGCGAACGCCGAGCCTCTGTATGATTTCGTGATCAAAACCGCCATCGGGCGTTTCGACACCACCTATACCACGGGGCAAATGGGGGCAGTCAAGGCCGTGGCGCCACTGATCGCACAGATTCGCGACCGTTCGCTGCTTGACCTGTATTCACGTAAGGCGGTACGTCAAATCGGCGTCGATCTCGACATTATGCAGCGCGAAGTACGTGACGCCCGTCGCAAACTCAATGTGCGGGACGAGGACGCGTATGCGCCGAAACGTCGCTTTGCCGCCAATGCCGCAGCGGCGGCGGAACCTCGCATGGATCAGGGCATGAATCCATATGCGAATCCTTCCGCGCGCAAGGCACTGGAACATCGTGACGCGGCGGAACAATCCTATTACCGTATTGACGATGCCGTGTTCATCTGTGAACAGCAGTTCATGGCGACCTTGATCCAGATGCCGCTTGCCGTGGATCCGACATTGTTCGCCAGCCTCACGCTGTCGAGCTTCATGACTCCCGTGTTCCGTACGCTGTTCCAAGCAGTCGCCGCCGCTGGTGGTCTGCCGTCCGCGGACACCCCGCAAGGACTGTGGATGCATAATCTCACTAAAGCAGGCGGGCCGATGTTGGAATCCGTGATCAACGAGCTTGCCGTCATGCAACTGCCGTTGCCGCCGAGTGACGCCGATACGGAACGCGCGTCGCAACAATCGCAAGAAATCAACGTGCAATTGCGCAAACCGACGGATGATGAGCGCAGATACGCGTCCGAACTCATCATTCGACTGCTTGACACGGGCATCATGCGCAAAATCGGTGCGGACAAGCGTCGCATGGCGCAACTGCCAGACGGTGCCGAGAAAATCGAGTTGCTCGGTCAGATCACCAAACTTGAGACCTTGCGTAAGGATCTGCAGGCGAGGGTGTTTGGCAATAACGTTGCCTGAACATTTGTCGTGTACCTAAGTGTCTGCCGCGTGCCAGAACGTCCGATAACTCCCGAACGTCTTTGTCTTGCACCTGGATCTGCCGCATATCCAAGTGCTGTATGAACGGTCAGCGAACATGCGGTGAACGAGGTGAGAATACTTAACAAATTCTTAGTTGACATACGGTATCCCTCGGCGTGTTTTGCAATTGCAAAACAGTTTTGCCGGTTTGCAATTGCAAAGAACAGTAAGGCGTAGTGGCTGAAAAACGTTGGAATGGTCGGAAAAATCGTATGCCAAAGGTATGTGCTATGCGATTTTTCGGGTAAAGTGAGTACGGCGTTTCTTGAGAAAATCGCCCGGGTCTGCAAACGGTTTGCAAACTGGATTCACGGAGGAATGAATGCGACGATTGGTCGTTAAAATCCTGAAAAACGAGACCATTCTCGTAGTTGCTTCCATACTTGCTCTTATTTCATGCTTTATCGTGCCTCCCGACAAGGAGTACGGCGGATATATTCATGCAAGCACCATTTCGCAGTTGATCTGCCTGATGCTGGTGGTGTGCGGTTTCCAGCGCATCGGTGTGTTCCGTATTATCGGCTCACGATTGCTGCATCATGTGAGCACCGCACGCGGATTGGTGATCACGCTGATTTCGCTCACGTATTTTTCCGGCATGCTGATCACCAATGATGTGGCGTTGGTTACGTTCATTCCGTTCGCGATCGCGGTGCTTACCATGGCTCATATGGAGGAGCATGCGGTGCTGGTCGGCACCTTGATGACCGTCGGTGCGAACGTGGGCAGTATGTTGACGCCAATCGGCAACGCGCACAACCTGTATCTGAAAGCGTTGACCGGCATGCCGTCCGCTGAAATGATTGGCATTATGGCGCCGTATTCCGTTACCGCGGCGGTATTGCTGGTGCTTATCGCCTGCGTGGTATTCGGCAAGAAACCTGTTTCCGAATTTTCCTCTATCGACGGCAGCGGCATCGAACAGAATGTGCTCGCTCCGAATTCCGACCAGCCACGGCCGGATGAGATTCGTGTGACCGGCTATGGCGCCGGTTATGGAGGTTGGCGCGCGATCGTATATTGCGCATTGTTCATCGTGTGTTTGCTGGCTGTGAGCGATTTCATTCCGCTATGGGCCATGTGCGTGATCGTGGTGGTGGCATTCCTGTTCTGCGATCGCCGCGTGTTCCGCAATATCGACTGGGGATTGCCGCTGACCTTCTGCATGTTCTTCATTTTCATCGGCAATATGAAACGCGTGCCGGAATTCTACGAGCTGGCCGCCTCCTTGGTGGGGGCGCATCCGCTGGAAGTGTCCGTGGTGTCCAGCCAGTTCATCTCCAACGTGCCGACCACGCTGCTGCTGTCAGGCTTCTGCGATCAATGGCGTGCGCTGATCATCGGCACCAACCTTGGTGGCATGGGTACGCTGATCGCATCCATGGCGTCGCTGATCGGCTACAAGAACGTGACACGCAAGTATCCTGACAAGAAGGGACGCTATCTGGCTGTGTACTCGGCGGTGAACGTGCTGTTCCTCATTGTGCTGGTCGGTTTGAGCTGGATCATCGAACCGTGATCTTTCACTCCCCGGTTTTGCGGGCTGTCCGCTCGTTTCAAGGTCGGGAAATGGTAGGTTGTCATAGTTTTGCCATCGGTATGATGGTCTTGTTCCGCGCGTTCAAGTTGGCAAGAACGCGCGAACTGACTATACTGAATCAAGTTTGGCCCTGTAGCTCAGCTGGATAGAGCATGTGACTTCTAATCTCAAGGTCGGGAGTTCGAGTCTCCCCGGGGTCACCACCAAGCCCTTACGTCAATAGACGTAAGGGCTTTCGCATATTGATAGGCGGCTGCTGCTTCGGCGGTAGCTCGGGGCAATGGGAGGAGCCCATGAAACGAATCGTCACCGGCATTCTGGCGCATGTTGACGCCGGCAAAACCACGCTGTCGGAAGCGTTGCTGTATGCCACGGGCAACGTACGCAAACTCGGCCGTGTCGACCATGGCGACGCGTTTCTCGACACCAACACGATGGAACGGCAGCGAGGCATCACCATCTTCACCGAACCGGCGATCATCACCACGCCGGATCTCACCCTCACTTTGCTTGACACTCCGGGACACGTCGATTTTTCGGCGGAAATGGAACGAACCCTCGCCGTGCTCGACTATGCGATTCTGGTCATTTCCGGTGCTGATGGCATTCAAGGGCATACCGAAACGTTATGGCGATTGCTGAAACGTTACAACGTGCCCACTTTCATCTTCGTCAATAAAATGGACGCTCCCGCAGCTGACAAAACGAAACTTCTGCAGCAACTGAAAAGACGCTTTTCCGACGGCTGTATCGACTTCACCGGAGAGCAAGATGGTGACGAGACGCTTGCCAATAGTATGGAAGACGTCGCCATGCAAAGCGAAACCGCCATGGAATCGTATTTGGAAAGCGGAACGATTCCGGATGAGACCATTCAGGAGATGATCGCTGATCGTGCCTTGTTCCCATGTTTCTTCGGATCCGCGTTGAAAATGGACGGTATTGACGAGTTCGTCGCGGGATTCGAGCGATATGTGCGCGAGCCGGAGTATGACAGCGCATTCGGCGCGCGCATATATAAGGTATCGCACGATACGCAAGGCAATCGCCTGACATGGCTCAAGGTAACGGGCGGTGAATTCAAGGCGAAGACGATGCTTTCCGGCACTGAGCGGGTCGGCGCCGACCTTGGCGAGTCGAAAATTGGCGACGATGGCATGTGGCATGAGAAGGCCGATCAGGTGCGCGTGTATTCCGGTGCGAAATTCGCTACGGTCGATTCGGTTGTTGCCGGCACCGTGTGTGCCGTCACGGGCTTGACTCGAACATTTCCCGGTGCGGGGCTTGGAAAAGAGCATGACGGTGCGAATCCGGTGCTTCAGCCGGTGCTCACGTACACGTTGCTGCCGGGGGAGTGCGATATTCACGCCTGCTTGGTTGCGTTGCGCGAGCTTGAGGATGAGGATCCGTTGCTGCATGTGGTGTGGCAGCCGCATCTTGAGGAAGTTCATCTGCAGTTGATGGGTGCGGTGCAGTTGGAGGTCATTCAGCAGATGATGCACGACCGGTTCGGCTTGGACGTGTCATTCGGCCCGGGCGGCATCTTATATAAGGAGACGATCGCACATCCGATTGAGGGTGTCGGCCATTTCGAACCGTTGCGCCATTATGCGGAAACGCATGTGCTTCTCGAGCCATTGCTCGCCGGCAGCGGCATGCGGTTCGCGAGTGTGTGCAGCGAGGACGTGCTCGACCGTAACTGGCAGCGGCTGATTCTGCAGCATTGCCGGGAACGTGAGCATTTGGGTGTGCTTACCGGTTCTCCGGTCACCGATATGAAGATCACATTGCTGGTTGGCCGTGCGCATTTGAAACATACAGAGGGGGGCGATTTTCGTCAGGCCACGTATCGTGCGATTCGGCAAGGCTTGATGGAAGCGAAGGAGCGCGGCGACTGCCGTTTGCTGGAGCCGTGGTATGGCTTCCGTTTGGAGGTTCCGCAAGATATGGTCGGCCATGCGATGGCCGATATTCAGCGTATGAGCGGTTCGTTTGACACGCCTTCCGGCGATGGCGAGTATATGGTGCTTGAAGGTGAGGCTCCGGTCGCTCAAATGCGTGACTATGCGATGGACGTGAATGCCTACACGCATGGGCGTGGACATTTGAGTTGCGTGTTCGCAGGGTACAGGCCATGCCACAACGCCGACGAGGTGATTGAACAGTCCGCATACGATCCGGAATCCGACTTGGAGAACACGCCGGATTCGGTGTTCTGCGCACATGGAGCCGGCTACCCGGTCAAATGGTACAAGGTTCCCGAATTCATGCACCTCGACTATGCCTGGCATGGTGAGTGTATGTAAAAAGGGTTCTAAACTCCCGCACCTAGGGGTGTTTGGGCACCTATCTCGTCTATATATGGCAGACGACTCGCGTATTTTTACCCCCGAAGTGGCTGTTTTCGGCAGTTTTGCGAAAGTGACGTGCCATATATAGGCGAGAAGCCTCCGGACGGAAAGCGAAATCTGCCATGCATAAGCGAGATAGACCGCCTCAGGCGGTGCGTTGCTTGTAAGACGGGTGCCCCGAATGCCTGTTGAGGATGTGTGGAAAAAGAAAACCCCACGCGAGGTGGGGTTTGATGGAGCGGACAACGGGACTCGAACCCGCGGTCTCAACCTTGGCAAGGTTGCGCTTTACCAACTAAGCTATGTCCGCAAAGAACTTCCGCCGTGAGAAGCGGAAATTCAGTGGGTGATATAGGAATCGAACCTATGACCCCTTCCGTGTGAAGGAAGTGCGCTAGCCGCTGCGCCAATCACCCGTGGGATAATTCCGCCGGTTTCCCGGCTTCGTTACCCGCTTCGCGTGGGCGATACAAGATTCGAACTTGTGACCCCTTCCGTGTCAGGGAAGTGCGCTACCTCTGCGCCAACCGCCCGAAGCGAGTGCTAACTTACGTGGATTTTCGGCGGAATGCAAATCGTCGGCGTGTCGCAGTGGTGTTGCGAGAAAACGACACGCCATCAATTAGCGATTGAAACCACTGGAATTTCCATGGTTTTTGCGTCTGGATCGGACTCGACGAACGTTTCTTCAGAAGGAGATTGCGCCAACGTCAAGCGCATCTGACGCCACGCCACATTGCCGTGCGTCGAAGCGGACGTGCCTTCGTCCACGAATCCCAGACGGGCGTAAAAGCCGACAAGACGTTCCTTGCATGTCAGCACAATGCCTTTGCGCCCGGCAATCGTCGAATCAAGAATCACGCGACGGAGCAGATAACTGGCGCAACCGCGATGCTGGTAGACGGGAGCCACGTCCACGCCGAAGATCATCTGCCAATCGCCATGTTCGTCGTGCAGGGAAACATCCTCATACATGACGTCAGCCAAATCCTTCTCATTGGTCGTCATACCGTTGACGAAGCCAATCAGTGTGCCGTCTTTCACAGAAGCGGGGAAGCAGGCATCGTCATCGGCATCAGTGTTGATCAAAAGCCAGAAATGTTCCGGATATGTGGCGACGCGTGCAGTCAGGCTCTCGTTCGTTGCGGCCTCCGCAGGTGGGAAACAGGCAGCCTCCACAGCCTCAATCGCGTCCAAATCCTCCATCGTTGCATGTCGAATGAGCATGTGCATACTCTCTCGCAAGGTATACCCAATCTTCACATTTCAATATGGGCGAACAGTGGAAACGCCAGCGTGCAATACTGTGAAAGGATCACCGGACGTATTGTCGGAAGCTGATAAACGCTTATATGAAAAACCGATAACGACGTGGCCTGTTCCGCGATTGTTGCGCGGTACGATGGGGCGCATCCACGGCGAAAGCCTGGAAAAGCCTGAAAAAGGTTCCGAGGGATCCGTAGAGCATTCGAAAACCTAAAGAGAAAGATGGGAGGCGCGTGTGTTCGATTGGACATTTGTGACGCACTACGCGCCGTTCTTCGTCAGCGGCGCGGAGATGACGCTGTTCATCTCCGTGTTCGGCATCGTGCTTTCGATCGTGGTCGGACTTATCTGCGCAAGCATTGAAATCGCGCGCATTCCAGTGCTGAAGCAGATCGTGCGCGTCTACATCGAACTCAGCCGTAACACGCCGTTGTTGGTGCAACTGTATTTCCTGTATTTCGGTCTGCCGAAACTTGGCGTCGTCTGGTCCGCGGAACAATGCGCGATCGTGGGACTCGGATTCCTTGGCGGTTCGTATATGGCCGAAGCGATGCGCGGCGGCCTCGAAACCATTCCGACCGTGCAGCGCGAATCCGCGTATGTGCTGGGCCTAAGCCAATGGCAGACGTTGAGCCGCGTGGTGATACCGCAGGCCATCAGCACGTCCATTCCGGGCGTTGTGGCCAACGTGATCTTCCTGATCAAGGAATCGTCCGTTGTGTCGGCCATCGCGCTCGCCGATGTGATGTACATGGCCAAGGATCTGATCGGCATGTATTACAGCACGTATGAATCGTTGTTGATGCTGGTTGTCGCATATCTGGTGATTCTGCTGCCGATTTCATTGTTCGGCACTTGGCTGGAACGGAGGTTCGACTATGAGCGGCGCTGAGATTCTGCTCGAGCCGGGCGTGTTTCCGCGCCTGTTGCAGGGCCTGTGGGTTACGGTGTGGATCGCCGGTGTGTCGGTGGGTCTTTCCGTGCCGGTTGGATTGGTTGTCGGCTGGCTGATGACGATGAAAAATCCTGTCATTCGTGTGTTGACCAGGATTTATTTGGATTTCATTCGTATCATGCCGCAATTGGCGTTGCTGTTCATCGCATTTTATGGCTTTGCCCGTGCGTGGAATTGGAATTTGGATGCAACCGGCGCATGCGTGTTCGTGTTCGTGCTGTGGGGCGGCGCGGAATTGGGCGATTTGGTGCGTGGCGCGCTTGAGTCGATTCCGAAAGCCCAGTATGAGTCCGCATATGTGCTTGGGTTGAGTGGCTGGCAGACGTTCGTCAAAGTGATTCTGCCGCAAGCGTTGCGTAGGCTTCTGCCAGCTTCGGTGAATCTGGCGACACGAATCGTGAAAACGACATCGTTGGCCGTGCTTCTCGGCGTGGTCGAGGTCATCAAAGTGGGCCAGCAGATCATCGACGCGAACCGTTTCCAATATCCGACCGGAACCCTGTGGATTTACGGGGTGATTTTCTTCATGTACTTCATTGTGTGCTGGCCGCTGTCCATCGTGGCCCGCCGACTGGAAAAGAGGTGGTCGCATGACTGACGCGACAGGCAAGCAGGCTCAGGTGGGTCAGACGAGTCTTGAGATTGTGCATCTGGTCAAGCAGTACGCCAATGCCGACAAGCCGGTATTGAACGATATTTCGTTCGACGTGCCGCATGGCAAGGTGTTTGTGATCGTCGGGCCTTCCGGCTCCGGCAAGTCGACGTTGTTGCGCACCATCGCCGGCCTTGAGCCGATTCAGGGCGGTACCATTTCTCTGAACGGCGAAGTGATCGAAACGGGTAAGCCGGGCACCGAATCCGCCGGCCGCAGCAAGCGCAGCAGCGAACTGCGTACCCGTGTTGGCATGGTGTTCCAAAGCTACGACCTGTTTCCCAACAAAACCGTGCTTGGCAACATCACACTGGCGCCGACCTTGGTGCAGAAGCGAGATAAGGTCGAAGTCGAGCAGGAGGCGATCAAGCTTCTGGAACGCGTCGGTCTTGCCGACCGCAAGGATTCCTGGCCTCATGAGCTTTCCGGCGGCCAACGCCAGCGCGTGGCCATCTGCCGTGCACTGATTTTGCATCCGGAAGTGCTGCTGTTCGACGAAGTCACCGCCGCGCTCGATCCGGAAATGGTGCGCGAAGTGCTCGACGTGATGCTCGAACTCGCTGATTCCGGCCAAACCATGCTCATCGTGACGCATGAAATGCAGTTCGCGCGAGCCATCGCCGATCAGGTGATCCTGCTTGAAGACGGCGGCATTGTGGAACAATCTGACAATGCCGAACAATTCTTCACGAATCCGACCACTGAACGAGCCAAGCAGTTCCTGCGCACGTTTGAATTCGACAGGCATCGCAAGTCCGCCGATCAATCCGAATAATCCAGGCAATGGCGAAGATCGGCGAAAATCGGTGCAATTCAAGATTTTGATAGCAGTCATCTTTGCAAGAGAGGAGAAACCATGACCGCATCAATCATCAACAAAACATTCAAGAGCATCGTGGCCGCATCGGCCGCGTTGATCATGGCAGCCTCGGTGGCTGCTTGCGGCCCGTCCGCGGCCACTCCGAGCGACGAAGGCTCCGCAAACAACGATTCCAGCTCCAGCAGTAGCGCCACCGCCCGCACTTTGGATGAGATCAAGAAGTCCGGCGAACTCAAGGTTGCCGTCTTCTCCGACAAGGCTCCGTTCGGCTACATTGACAAGGAAGGCAAAAACGCCGGCTACGACGTTTACTTTGCCGAGCGTCTCGGTAAAGATTTGGGCGTGAAGGTCAAGTACACTTCCGTCGACCCGGCTGCCCGCGTGGACGTGCTCACCGCCAACAAGGTGGACATCACGCTGGCCAACTTCACCGTCACCGACGAGCGCAAGGAGAAGGTTGATTTTGCCAAGCCGTACATGAAGGTGGCACTCGGCGTGGTTTCCCCGGAAAATGCCGAAATTACTGACGTGAGCCAGCTTAAGGGCAAGACGCTGATCATCGCCAAGGGCACCACCGCCGAAAGCTACTTCGAGAAGAACGAGCCCGATGTCAAGCTGCAGAAGTACGACCAGTACGCCGACGCCTACAATGCGCTGCTCGACGGTCGTGGCGACGCTTTCTCCACCGACAACACCGAGGTACTGGCTTGGGCCAAGTCCAACAAGGGCTTCAAGGTCGGCATCACCAAACTCGGTGATGAGGACACCATCGCTCCGGCTGTACAGAAGGGCAACAAGGAGCTGCTCAACTGGCTGAACGACGAAATCGTGAAGCTGGGCAAGGAGAACTTCTTCCACAAGGATTACGAAGAGACCCTGAAGCCGGTGTACGGTTCCGATGTCGATCCGGATGACATCGTGGTCGAGGGCGGCAAGCTCTGACAATCACCTGACCTGACGGCGACCTGCCGTCCGTCAATTCTGTTTCCAAGCCTTCCGTGCATGTGCCGCGGGAGGCTTTTTCATATCCTGATAACCGTTCATAAAAAAGAATTATTACGATTTGCGCCTTCCATAAAAATCGCATATAGCCACGCTGGCATGGGAAAGGATTTTTACCGATATCTTGTGATTATCGCTTAAAAAGCCATACGAAAACACACAAGAGAGAGGGGCGTCGTATGAAATACGCAGTGATCGGTGCAGGCGGAATGGGCGTCCAGTACGGTGTGCTGCTGCAGGAATTCGCACACAAGGATGTTGATTTCATCGATACGTGGAAGCCGAATGTCGAGAAGATCCGCGAGCAGGGCGGTGCCTACGTGTCTCAAGATGGTGAAGACCGCCATCTCGTACCGATCAACGTGTACTACCCGGAGGAATACGCCGGCCAGCCGGACGTGTGGATCGTGTTCCTCAAGCAGATGCAGCTTGACGGCGTGCTCAAGCGCTGCGCCCACCTGTTCAACAAGAAGCAGATTGTGTTCTCCGCCATGAACGGCTACGGACACTTCGAAAAGCTCAACGAATACTTCTCCAAAGACCGCATTTACGGCGGCACCGCACTGATCGGTGCCTACGTGTACGGCCCCGGCGATTTCAACTTCACCGGCGGAGCACATGCCAAGGCCATGAACCTGTGCGCCTACGCGGATGACGTGACCGACGAGGTGCGCAAACACGAGCAGGCGCTGTACGAGGATTTCGCAACGGCCACACTCAACCCGACCATCGTCGACAACTTCATCGGCATGTGCATGGCGAAAATCGTATTCAACTCGGTGTTGAACACGCTGTGTACCATGTACCAGATCCGCTTCGGCGAATTCCATGCGCATCCCGACGCGCGTTGGCTCACCGAACAGCTGGTCGATGAAGCTTACAGTGCGGCCGAAGCAGCCGGATACCAACTGTTGGGCACGCGCGAAACGGAAGTCGAAACCATTCTGCACACCGCGGGCGTGGCACATCCGCTGCATTATCCGTCTATGTATCAAGACCTGACCAAGGGACGTCCAACGGAAGTCGACTACATCAACGGCTATATCGCCAAAGTCGGACGCGATAATGGATACGTGTGCAAACTGCACGAGTTCCTGACCCGCGAAGTGCATCTCGCCGAACAAGCCTTCGCCATCCACAATCCAGACATCGTGAAACAAGCTGAGGCAGACGCCGAAGCAAGCAAATAAACGGTCAATCATCAATCGCAATGAACGGCAGGTAGCTGCCAATTGCTGCGAAACAAACTTTTCGCACACCAATAAGAGAGGGGAAACCATGACCATCACCATCGCCAAGAAGAGCGGCATCAAACGAATCGCCGCAGCAGTACTCGCCGCTGCAACACTTATTTCCGTTGCAGCATGCGGTTCCGGCAACAGCACATCCGTGTCCGACAGTCTGAACACCACGAAGGGCAAGACCACCACAGTCACCGTCGGCGTGTGCGCAGGACCATATGGCGACATGGTCAAGAAGGTCATCGCGCCACTGCTAAAAGAGGACGGTTTCGAGCTGAAAACCAAGCTGTTCAACGATTATGTGCAGCCCAATAAGGCACTTGCATCCGGTTCCATTCAGGCGAATCTTTTCCAGCATGGCAACTATCTGAAGAAGTTCACCGCCGATAACAAGCTCGACCTGACCTCCCTTGGACAGACCCCAACCCTTGGCTTGGGCATTTACTCCAAGAAATACAAGTCCATTAAGGGCATCAAGGACGGTTCCACCGTGTCCATCGCGAACGATGGCTCGAACCTGGCACGTTCTCTCGGCGTGCTTCAGCAGCAGGGCTTGGTGAAGCTCAAGGGCGAGGTCGATGCCACCAAGGCCACGGTCGATGATATCGCATCCAATCCGAAGAACCTCAAAATCAAGACGATCGATGCGGCGCAGCTGGCCCGTTCCTTGGACACCGTCGATGTGGCTTTGGTGCCGGGCAACTACTCTTGGGCAGCCAAACTCGATCCGAGTTCCGCGCTCGCCTTGGAAAAGCAGGATGATGGTGTGATCGAAGTGTTCGTGGTCCGCACCCAGGACGTCGATTCCGACTTCGGCAAGGCCGTCAAGAAACTGCTTGTCAGCCAGAAATTCAAGGACGCCATCGCCAAGAGCGAGTTCAAGGATTTCGGCAAGCCGACCACTTGGTGACGCTATAGCGTGCGGTAATACAAAGGCCCGTATGGATTGGAAACTCATACGGGCCTTATAACGAGATTCATCGAACAAAACGTATTGAACGAACTTGAACAAGTGCTCGAATGAAGCGAGGAACGAACCATGAGCGTTATTGAACTCAACGACGTGTCTGTGACTTTTCATGAAGGCGGGCGAACCGTCGAAGCGGTCAAGCATGTGAACATCAGTGTAGAAAAAGGCGAGATTTTCGGCATCGTGGGTTTTTCCGGAGCTGGCAAATCCACTTTGGTGCGCACCATCAATTTGCTGGAACGACCAACAGGCGGCCATGTGATAATCGACGGCAACGATATCACCGCACTCAAAGGCGGCCAATTGAGTGACCTGCGCAAGAACATCGGCTTTATTTTCCAAGGATTCAACCTAATCACCAACGTTACGGTCGGCAAGAACATTGAATTCGCGCTGAAAGCCGGCGGATATCCGAAAGCGCAGTGGCCGGAACGTGTCCGCGAACTGCTGGCACTGGTCGGTTTGGAAAACAAGATCGACAGCTACCCATCAAGCCTGTCGGGCGGGCAAAAGCAGCGCGTGTCCATTGCGCGTGCGCTCGCCAACAAGCCGGAAATCCTGCTGTGCGACGAAGCCACCAGCGCACTCGACCTGGAAACCACGGAAGGTATTCTGGCACTCTTGCAGCGCATCAACCGCGAACTGGGCATTACCATCGTGTTCATCACGCATCAGCTTGACGTGGCGAAGCAGATTTTCGACCGAGTGGCCGTTATGGAAAACGGTGTGGTAGTGGAGCAGGGCAACACGTTCGACGTGTTCAGTGCTCCGAAACATCCGACCACCAAAGCGTTGGTGGAACGCTACCTTGGCATTGCCGTGCCACCGCAATTGGTGCCATCGCTGCCGGCCGGCACCATCGTGGAACTGCGATACAAGGGCGATGCGGCACTCGAGCCGCTCATCAGCCAGGTTGCGCAGGATTACGGTGTGAGCATCGACGTGCTGCATGCGAATGTGGAATATTTCGGTTCGCAGGCCATCGGCATTCTGATTGTGCTTGTTTCCGGCGCGGGGGAGCCGCTGCTGCAGGCGTTGAACACGTTGAGAACGCATGTGTTCAGCTATCGGGAACTTGATCGTGGGCAGCTGGTTGTGGCCGCCGAAGCTGCGGATAATCAGGAGGCGTGAGAACAATGGAAGAAACTCTGGAAATCCTTCAAGACAATCTTGGGCAAGCACTGATCGACACGGCATATATGGTTGTGGTGTCGGCGATTATCGGCGTGGTACTGGGCACGCTGGTGGCATTGCTGCTGTATTTGACTGAAAACCGCTTGTTTACGCCGAATCATGCGCTGAACGTTATTGTAGGGTTCATCGTAAACGCGATTCGCTCGCTGCCGTTCCTGATTCTCATGGTGGTGCTTATTCCGGTTGTGCAATTGATTTTGGGTGACCCTTATACGCCGACCGGTGGCGCAATCTCCCTGTCGATCGCCGCAGTGCCGTTCTTTGCGCGAATCGCGGAAAGCACGTTCTCCGAAGTTGATTCGGGCTTGCTTGAGGCTGCCATCTCCACTGGCGCCACCACACGCCAAATCATTGTGGATGCGGTATTTCCGCAAGCTTTGCCGTCGTTTATTCGCGGTGTGGTGCTCACTATCATTTCGCTGATCGGCTATTCTGCAATGGTCGGCACCATCGGAGCCGGCGGCATCGGCGATATGGCCATTCAATACGGCTATAACCGTTACGAAACCGGTGTGCTCGTTGTGATTGTTATTATTCTGATCGTCATTGTGCAGATCATTCAGTGGATTGGTGATTGGTTCGCGCGCAAGGTGACGCACTGATGGTTGCATATATGCGTGAATATGCGCATATACAGTCGCGCAATGATAGGGAGGGTTGATTAATGACTTCGTATGTTTCTCCTGTTGCGTTCACTACGGTGGCGCAGTCGATTCCGCCGAATGTGTTCGCCGATATGGATCGTAAGGTTGCTGCCGCGGTTGCCGGTGGAGCGGATGTGATTGATCTGGCCAAAGGCAATCCGGACGCATTTCCTGCTGATTTCATTCGGGAAGTGGCCAAAAAGGCGGTTGATGATCCGGGCAATGCCCGTTATTCGCCGTTTGATGGCAAGCCGAGCTTCCTGCGAGCCGCCGAAAGTTGGTATCGCAATACTTATGGTGTCGAGGTTGATTGGAAGACGCAGCTTTTTGCCGTGGAAGGCGCGGTCGATGGTTTGGCTGCGTTGTTCGCCGTGCTGGTTTCCCCGGGCGATGCTGTGGCATATGCGGATCCGTATTACCCTTCGTACCATTGCATGACGGTGATGAGCCGTGCCGAGGAGATACTGCTGCCATCGTTGCCGGAGCGCGGTTTCCTGCCGGATTTGGACGCGGTTCCTGCACGGGTGTGGGATCGTGTGAAAGTGCTGGTGCTCAACTATCCGAACAATCCGACGGGTGCGCAGGCTCCGCGTGAGTTTTTGCAGCGTGCCGTTGATTTGGCTCATGAGTATCATTTCGCGATCGTGCAGGATTTTGCATATGCGGGATTGGGTGTCGATGCGCAGCAGATCAGCATACTGTCACTGCCGGGCGCTTTCGAAGTTGCGGTGGAAGTGTGTTCGCTGTCGAAAATGTATGCGATGGCCGGTTGGCGTGCCGGATTCATCGCGGGCAACGACGACATCGTGTCTCATGTGAAGCAGTACCACTATCAAATGGGTTCCATGGTTACGTCCAGCATTCAAGACGCGGGCACTGCGGCACTGCTGTCGGATCAGAGCTGTGTGGCCGAACTTGCGGAACGGTATGCGTCTCGTCGCGAAATCGTTGCAGGTGGATTGCGTGAAGCCGGTTTGGATGTGTTCGATTCAGACGGTGGCATCTACGCTTGGGTGCACGCTCCTGAAGATCAGACGGGTGAACAGTTTGCCGACACGCTGTTGGAACGTGCGGCCGTCGCCGCGCTGCCGGGCACGTGTTTTGGCAAAGTGGGCAAGGATTACGTACGATTCAGCCTGCTCAAATCTGAGGACCAGTTGCGTGAGGCTGTGCTCCGGGTGGCTGCTGTGCTAGCGTAATTTTTCCTGCGTAGCCTTTTATGTATGAACTGGCGATTGCGGTGCGATGCCTTGCATCTCCGCCGTTTGATAGCCGCTTACAAGAAAACGTTATGGCGATTCGCGCGTTCTATAACAAACGTTGATAAGGCGCGGCGCGCGTTGAAACGCAGGATGCGGTTTAGTGGGTACCAGTGACCGCGTGAATGGCATGCGGCAATGAGCCACAACCCGAGGGGGTGCGCACCATGACCAGATTCAACACTCAGTTTGTCCACGGACTGCCGGTCAACGATAACAACACCGGAGCCGTGAACCCGCCGACTACGAAGCGCTTGATGCCGCTGTTTCCAGGCACTCCGCCAAGGGACCCGCGCATGGTTGTCCGGCGAAGGCCGTGTATTTCGAAGTTCTTACCAATCCGTTGCTGCAGGTCAACAATGTGACGAAGATTGCTGAAATCGCTCATCGCTATGGTGCGATTTCCATTGTCGACAACACATTCGTTACCCCGTATCTGCAGCTGCCGCTCGACCAAGGTGCCGACATCGTCATCCATTCCGCTACCAAGTATCTGGCCGGCCATTCCGAAGTCAACGCCGGTCTTGTGGTGGTCAAGGACGACGGGTTGGGCAAACGTGTCTACTTCGCGCAGAATCGTTTGGGTGGCGTGCTTGCGCCGAACGAATGCGATTCGGTGCGTCGTGGTATTCAGACGCTCGCCCTGCGCATGGACCGCCAGCAGGAGAACGCGCGTGCGATCTCCAGCTATCTGTTGCTGCATCCGCTGGTAAAATCCGTGCATTATCCGGGATTGTCGGGGCATGAGTATGAGATTTGGACATTGTTCAGGAAGTTGCGGATGAGGTGACGGTAATGAAAGACGGCCATCTTGTCGAATATGGAGCTGTCGGTTCCGTGTTACGACACCCTAAAGATGCGTATACGAAGATGTTGCTTGAGGCATCGCCTAAATTTGATGAGATTAATGCCTCGTAAGGAGTGATTTTATGATTGACAATGCGGCAATTGATTTCTATGGAGCCGACTGGTGCGGCGACTGCCATCGAGCCAAGGCAGCATTAGACCGTTTCGGGGTCGCCTACAGCCTTCATGATATCGAGCATGAGGATGGTGCTGCAGAGAAGGCCATTGCGATCAGCGGACAACAGCACATTCCCGTGATTCGGTTCGCTGCCGATGGCTCATGGCTGGTGGAGCCTTCGGCCACGCAGTTACAAGCCAAATGCAAGGAGCTCGGCCTGATCTGATTCAACATTGCGTATGCCATCTCACGAGCCGGACAAGGAGAATTGTCTCCTGTTCGGCTCGTAGACGTATGTGGGTCGGCTTCCGGACGGTCGATGTCCGGCTTCCGAATGGACTTTGCCCAACTCGCGGACATTGTCTGCACGTGATTGCATTCTTTGGTAAGTTTTTGCTTGGGTTTGGCAATGGTTGCAGAACCTACGGAAAGCCGTCAATCAACAGGCTTTCGAGAGAAAACCAAAGAAGGGAGTAATGTCATGCCGTTCCTTATTACGCTCCTTGTCATTGCACTTATCGTCGCTTTCCTGTTCTTGTCCACGTTGTTTATCGTGCCGCAGCAGCAGGCCTACATCATCGAACGTTTCGGCAAGTTCAACAAGGTGCAGTTCGCCGGCATTCATATTCGAATCCCGTTCGTGGACCGCATCGCCATGAAAACCAACATGCGTGTCAACCAGCTCAACGTGCAGTTAGAAACCAAAACGCTCGACAACGTGTTCGTCACCGTGGTGGCCTCTACCCAGTTTCGTGTCGATCCCAGCAATGTGGCGACCGCATACTACGAGCTGCGCGACCCGGCCGGTCAGCTGCGTTCCTACATGGAGGATGCGCTTCGTTCCGCCATTCCTGCATTATCTTTGGACGATGCATTCTCCCGCAAGGACGATGTCGCTTTTGACGTGCAGAAGACCGTCGGCAATGAAATGTCCCGCTTCGGCTTCACGGTGGTCAAAACGCTGATCACGGCAATCGATCCGAGTCCACAGGTCAAGAATGCCATGGATTCCATCAACGCGGCACAGCGCGAAAAGGAAGCCACGCGTCAGCGTGCCGAAGCCCAGCGTATTCAGATCGAGACCCAGGCGGCCGCCGAAGCTGAGAAGACACGCCTCCAGGGTGAAGGCCAGGCCAATTATCGTCGTGAGATCGCCAACGGTATCGTCGATCAGATCAAGAGTCTGCAGGCTGTCGGCATGAATGTGAACGACGTGAACAATGTGGTGCTGTTCAACCAGTATCTCGACACCATGCGTAATCTTGCCTCGTCGCAGAACGCGAAGACGGTGGTGTTGCCTGCTTCGACGCCTGGTGGCTTCAATGAGATGCGCGACCAGATCATCCAGGCCATGATGTCCGCGGACGAAGCTGCGAAATAGTCGCACAATAACCGCAACGTCATATTGAATGGCATTGGCACCAAGTGGGGACGTCCCGTAAAGGACGTCCCCACTTGCCGTGAGTTGTTGAGAGATGATATTCTCCATGAGTATGTCTTTGAGGACCAGAAGAACGCTTCGACGCACGTCATGACATGCTGACAAGACCTTCCTTTGTATTTGAACTTGGCTATCTCGAGGTTGAGCTTGGCTATCTCGGGGTGTTCCCCTAAGGGATGCGAAGAACGGGGAAACAGTATAAACTCGGTCACAAATCAAGCGCGTCAGACGCCGTATGGGGGAGGCAAAGAAGACTATGGCGAATATTGGAGGGCAAGAGTCGGTGATGGGAACGCGCAGACCCATCATCGAAGTGAAGAACCTGCGTAAGGAGTATCCGGTGCTCGACGAGACCGTCGTGGCGTTGGACCGTATCAATCTCACCATTCCGCAAGGTCAGATCTGCTGTATCTATGGCGAATCCGGTTCCGGCAAATCCACTCTGCTCAACCAGCTTGCCGGTATGGAAAAACCAACCAAGGGCGGCGTGCGCATCAGGGGAGTGCCCATCTCCCGTCTTGACGAACGGCAGCTGGCGGAATTCAGACAGAAGCATCTCGGTTTCGTATTCCAGTCATACAATCTGCTGCCCAATCTGACCGCCGTCGAAAACGTGGCAATGCCGTTGATGTTCCAAGGCATGCCAAAAAACAAACGCGAGACAATCGCCAAGAAAATGCTGAAACGAGTAGGGCTCGGCAAACGCATGAACCACTATCCGACGCAAATGTCAGGCGGTCAGCAGCAGCGCGTCGGCATTGCGCGAGCGTTCGCATCGCGGCCGCAAGTCGTATTCGCCGACGAACCGACCGGCAATCTCGATTCCAAAACCAAAAACGACGTGATGGACATGATCTGCACGTTCGCACGAGACCTGAACCAAACCATCGTGCTCGTCACGCACGATGACAATATGGCGCAATATGCCGATCGTATCGTAACGCTGCTTGACGGGCGCATCATCGATGACCGTCTGGTGAATAACGCATGACAGCAAGAAGAGAAGGGGAAACCATGAGCAATGGCAGCCATTCCGCAAAATTCATCAACATGGTCATCGCACTGGTGGCATCCGCCGTCATCGCGTTGACCTGCATCGTGCCGACGGCGCTCGCAGAAGACGGCGATGGCACGGACGCCGGCAACGGCGGTTCCACCGTGCAGCTGGCGGGGCCGGTGCCGAATATCATCATCACCAACTACACGTATGGCGACGGTTCCGTGGCGGTGGGCACGAATTTCGATCTTGGCTTCACTTTCCAGAATATGGGCAAGGTTGCGGTCAGCAATATGGTCGTGACTGTTGACGGCGGCGAGAATTTCGCCATTTCCGGCGGTACGAACACGTTCTATTACGAGTCGCTATGGGCGGGTTACTCGCTGACGCAGACCGTGCCCATGCAGGTGCTGTCGAGCGCGAAGAACGGCGCGCAGGGCATCGATATCAACTTCAAATACGAGTATGTCGATGGCGACACCCGCAACTCCAACACTTCGGATATTAAGATTTCCGTACCTGTTTCGCAGCCTGACCGCTTCGAACTGGGTGATCCCGTGCTTCCCGACACCGTCAATGCTGGTGAAGAATCCACTATTTCCATGGAATATGTGAACAAAGGCAAGGGGGATGTGTCCAACGTCGAAGCGTCCATCGAAGGTGACGGCATCACCGCCACGCAAGCCACGCAGTACATCGGCAATGTGGCATCCGGCGCTTCCGGCTCCATTGGATTCGCTTTCACCGCTGATGCGGCCGGCGAATATGATGCCAAACTGAAGGTGACATACGAGGATGCCAATGGCCAGCAGCAGAGCAAGGAATCGCCGGTGAAGATCACGGTGTCTGAGGCACCGGCCCCCGTCGATCCCGGTGCGGATGTTGACCCACAGACAAACCAGGGCATTCCGGCTTGGGTGTGGATTGTCGTTGCCGTGGCTGTCGTTGCTGTGATCGCCATTGTGGTCGTAGTGGTTGTACGTCGCCGTAAGAAGGCGAAGAAGGCGGCCGAAGATGATGATTGGGATTGGGATCCCACCGATTCGCATGCCGGAACTGATACTGATGGCATTGCCGATACGGCTGGTACCACGGCAGGCGCTATTGATGCGCCGACCCAGGTGATTGATTCCGTGCCCTCCGTCAAGGAGTGAGCATGCGTTTTTCGGATATCGCACGTTCGTGCATGCAGAATCTGCTGCGTCGCAAATCGCGTACGGTTCTTACGGTGCTTGGCGTGATCGTCGGCTGCTGTTCAATCGTGCTCATGATTTCCATTGGACAAGGCATCAACGAACAGAACGAGCAGATGCTCAAAAACATGGGCAACCTGAACGACATCACCGTATACGCGGACGGCGGAAGTTCGCATTCCACGGCAACGTCATCCAGCGTGAGCGGTGCTGGCAGCGAACAGGCGAAACTCGACGATGACGCCGTGCAGAATTTTCGCAGCATTGCCGGTGTGGCTGGAGTGCTTCCGCAGAAAACGATGTCATACAGTGTGGATGCCACGCAAGGAGCTGGCTCCCGATACGTGTCGCAATATGTCAACGTGGTGGGAGTCGATGCCACGCAATTGGAAGAATCCGGCTATAAATTGGCCAGCGGACGTCTTCCGATGCGTGCCGGCGAAGTGTTGGCGGGCAAATCCTTCGTGTATTCGTTCTACGACAAGTATGCGTCAGATCCGAGCAATCATCGTATAGAAGCGGGCGGTTATTACTGTGATGAGCATGGTTGCGCCCAATCCGAAGGCGAAGACCCGTTCTTCGATATGCTGAACTCCAAAATCACACTGATTACCGGAGCCAACTATCAAAGTCCCGACGACTACCGCAAGGTGGGCAGAGGATCCGTGGCGCCATCCGATTCCAGCAGTGGCGAGAGTCCCACCATTACCATGCCATACACTGTGGTGGGTGTCATTGATTCCTCCGCCAACAACTATGATGCGTTCACTTCCGGCATTGTGATGAGCATCGACGATATGAAAACGTTGAACGCCAAAATATCGGGGGATACCAAGACCAACATGTCAAGCAAGGTCGTTTACGATCAGGTATTGGTGCATACCCAAGACATCAAAGACGTTGCCGACGTTGAAGCACAAATCAAGGGTGCAGGTTATCAGACTTCCTCGTTTGAGCAAACGCGTAAGGAAATCGAAAAGCAGTCGCGGGGCATCCAGCTGGCTTTGGGCGGCATCGGCGCGGTGTCGTTCTTCGTTGCCGCGATTGGCATTGCCAACACCATGATCATGTCGGTATCGGAACGTACTCGCGAAATCGGCATTATGAAGGCTCTCGGCTGTTATGTGCGCGATATTCGCATGATGTTTCTCTGCGAGGCTGGCGCGATCGGCCTAGTTGGCGGTGCGATCGCCTGCCTGATTTCCGCAATTGGCTCGATAGGCATCAATATGGCGTCTTTGGGTGGATTCAGTATTGAGAATATCGGCAAAGCGATTATGGGCGGCGACGATGTGAGCCGTATCTCAGTGATTCCATGGTGGCTTTTTGTGGTGGCCATGCTGTTTTCGATTGCCGTTGGCGTGGTCGCAGGTTTCGGCCCTGCCAATAAGGCTGTGAAGATTCCGGCTTTGGATGCCATCAAGAACGATCAGTGATTGCCGGCTGTGCAATGCTGATTGCTGATTGGCGGGAATGGTTCGTGGATGCAGCGGCCAGTCCCGCCAATTCGTTTATGCGTATCATTTATTCGTCAAGAACACCACGAATTCGAGAGACGATGGTTGCCGCGGTCAATCCGTAACGTTCATTAAGCTCGTCCAGCGGCACCCGGTCGGTGAACTCCTTGGATGCGCCAAAAATCAGCACACGAACATGAGAAGCCTTGGCGTTGCTGGAATTCGCGTAGAATGCGGTGACCTTCTCACCCCATCCTCCTTCCAACTGACCATCCTCCAACGTAACGACCAAACGATGCCCGTCGGCAAGCATCGTCAGCAATTCGGCATCCATCGCAGAATACTGCAATGCGTCAACCAGCGTCGCAGTGATCGCAGCATGCGTCCCATCATCTTCCGCAAGTGCCGACATGACTTCCGCAGCCAACGGCATAGTGTTGCCGAGTCCAAGAATCGCCACATCCCTGCCGGGCTGAACGATTTGATAGCGCGTGAATGGGCACTCTCCGGCGATATTGACGGCCGGATCATGCTCTTCGGCGCGTTGCAACGGATCGAACGCCATATCGGCGGCACGTTCGAGCGCAAGAATCTGCTCGCCGGGCATACGAATCGCCACCACACCATGCTCGGATGGGCCGGTAGCCCAGGCCAGCATGTCAAGCATCTGCTCGCCGCTTGCAGGAGCCAAACAGGTCACGTCGGGAACATTGGCGAACATCGTCATATCGAATGTGCCTGAATGCGTGTTATCCGCACCGGAAATTCCCGCACCGAAAATCAGCAGCGTAGCGGGAACGTGATTCAACGCCAGCTCTTGCTGCAACTGGTCGAACGTACGCTGGAAGAACGTGGCGGAAGTCGCAAGCACCGGGCGGCCGCCTGCTTTGGCGATACCCGCTGCAAATGCGGCCGCATGCTCTTCCGTAATGCCGGTATCAACGTAATGCGCGCTTGCACGCTCGCGAAAATCTCGTGTGATGCCGTTCGAACCGGGGGTTGCGGGGGAGATGACCACCAATCCCGGTTCGCTGCTGAAACGGCGTTCCAACGATGCCATGGCCATTTCGCCATAGTATTTGCGTGCGTCGAGCGGCTTGCCGAGCGAGGACTCCGGATCCTGCCAATGATTGGCCTCGCATTGGCCCGCATGAGGTTGAGGATTGGTCTGATTGCAGCCATCCGAACCATTGCCGGACTCCGTGTCATCGTCGAAGCCCAAACCTTTGGTGGTGTGAACATGCACTACGATCGGGTGGTCGATGCCTTTGACCTCGTTCAACACCTCCACCAGCGTGTCAACATCATTGCCCTGCTCCACATAGCGGTAATCCAAGCCGAATGCCTTGAACAGGTTCAGTTCCGCAGTACCATTTGACGCACGCAATTTGGCAAGCTGGCCGTACATGCCACCGAAATCCTCAGCGATCGACATTTCATTGTCGTTGACGATGATAATGAGATTGCCGCCCTGCTCAGCCGCGTTGTTCAGCCCCTCGAAAGCGATTGCTGAACTCAAGGAACCGTCTCCGATAATGGATACGACATTGCCGATAGCGCTTTCGCCTGTTGCAGCGCGTTGCATATCGCGGGTTTTGGCGAGACCGCACGCGAGTGAAATCGAAGTGCCGGTATGACCAAGCACAAACGAATCATGCTCGCTTTCCAACGGATTGGTGAAACCAGTCACCTCGCCGAATCGGGATTCGTCGAGATACGCTTCGGCACGTCCGGTAAGCATCTTGTGCACGTAGCTTTGGTGCGACACGTCGAAAATAAAACGGTCGTGAGGCGAGTTGAACACGCGGTGCAATGCCACGGTGAGTTCAACTACGCCAAGATTCGAGCCGATATGCCCACCATGCTTCCTGCCGTAATCAAGCAGCGTGGTGCGGATTTCAAAGCATAAGTCGCGTAATTGTTGGGCTGAAAGGGCATGTACGTCCGCAGGAGTGTGAATCGAACTCAAAATGCCAGCGGTCATCGTGTGCAATTACCCTTCCCTACAACCAGTGCAATCAACTGCGAAATCCTATCCCACTGTATGCCCCGATGAGGGTGTTTGCAGGCAAAGGAGTGCAAAGTCTTCTCAACTTGAGGCACAATAGAGGTGTTTGCAATCGTGAAAGGCTGTTATTCGCAAAGGAGCGCGAACATGAAAGCCGTATATGCTACCGGAACGAATTATAATGATCCGTTGTCTATGCTCGAAGTGGGCGATATGCCCAAACCCGAAACCAAGCCATTCTGGTCCACCATTCGTGTGAAATCAGCGAGCGTGAACCATCATGACGTGTGGAGTCTGCAAGGAGTGGGGCTTGCCGACGAGCAGACGCCGATGATCCTCGGCACCGATGCGGCAGGCGTGCTGCAAGAAGACATTCCCGTGCGTAAGGGGCTTAAGGCCGGCTCCGAAGTGGTGCTGTACACGTTCATCGGCACCGATGGGGCCGGAGTCATGCCGGGGGAGCGTCGTTCGATTCTTTCCGAACGGTACGCGGGAACCATGGCCGAATACACGCAGGTGCCCAGCGCCAACGTGTTTGCCAAGCCTGAGAATCTCAACTTCGATGAGACTGCAGCATTGGGCACCAGCTGGCTTACCGCATATTCTTTGCTGTTCACGTCGGCGAATGTGAAGCCGGGGGATACGGTGCTTGTTCAAGGTGCTGGCGGAGGTGTGTCAACCGCTGCGATCCAGCTTGCCCATGCGGCTGGATTGGAAGTGTTCGTTACCTCACGTAGCGAAGACAAGCGCAATCGTGCATTGGAAATCGGCGCCGACGCGGTGTTTGAATCGGGTGCACGACTGCCTCACAAGGTGGATGCCGTCATCGAATCCGTCGGAGCGTCCACTTGGAGCCATTCCGTCAAATCCGTGCGTCCGGGAGGCTCCATCGCCATCTGCGGCGCGACCACGGGCGATCAACCTGGCGCCGAACTTACGAGAATCTTCTTCCAAGATATTCGTGTGCAAGGCAACACCATGGGCTCTCGTGAGGATTTCGCACGCCTGTTGAAATTCGTGGAACATGCCGATCTGCACCCGGTTATCGACTCCGCATATGCGATCGATGATGCGCGACTTGCGTTTTCCAAGATCGTGAAAGGCGACGTTTTCGGGAAAATCATGTTGCACATCTAGCCGATTGCGTAAAGTAAGCGGTGTTCAAGAACATGTTCTTTTGGATTCTTTCGGAGGTCCTTAATGGCAGACAACAAGCCTGAAGTCGCAGTGATTATGGGGTCGGCGAGCGATTGGGAAACCATGAAGCACGCCTGCGAGATGCTTGACCAGTTCGAAGTGCCGTACATGAAACAGGTGATTTCCGCGCACCGCACCCCGGAATTGATGGGTGAGTTCGCGCATAATGCCCGTGCCAACGGTCTGAAGGTCATTATCGCCGGCGCTGGCGGCGCGGCACACCTGCCGGGCATGGTGGCGGCCCAGACCACCCTTCCGGTCATCGGCGTGCCGGTGCGTTCCCATGCGTTGTCCGGCTGGGATTCGCTGTTGTCCATCGTGCAGATGCCGGGCGGTATTCCGGTCGCCACCACTGCGGTCGGCAATTCCGGTGCCACGAACGCGGGCCTTTTGGCTGTGAGCATTCTGAGCACCACCGATGAGCGTCTGGCCAATGCCCTGCAGGAATACCGTGACTCGCTGAAGGAAAAGGTGGCTGAATCCAATGCCCAGCTTGTCTGAGGAAACCAACGGCCGTGTTGAAAGGCTGATGCCGGGCGCTACCATCGGCATTATCGGTGGTGGTCAGCTTGGTCGCATGATGGCGTTGTCTGCCCGCTATATGGGCTTCCGCATCGGAGTCCTCGACCCGACTCCGGACTGCCCGACCGCGCAGGTGGCTGATTTCCAGGTCACTGCCGAATATGACGACATCACCGCAATCCGCGAACTGGCCGAAAAATCCGATGTACTCACGTACGAGTTCGAAAACGTGAACGCCGACGCCATCGACAAAGTGCGTTCTTTGGCTGCTGCTCCGCAGGGCACGGATTTGCTGCGCGTCACGCAGGATCGCGTCAACGAGAAGCAATTCATCAACGACCATGGCACGCCGACCGCACCGTGGAAGGCCGTCAACAGTGTTGAGGAGCTTGACTCGGCACTCGATGAGATTCACTACCCGGCCGTGCTCAAAACCCGTTCCGGCGGTTATGATGGCCATGGCCAGACGGTACTGAAATCCGATGCCGATCTTGAAAAGGTGCGTGCCCGTGCCGATCGCGGCGGCGGATTCCCGCCAAGCATTCTCGAAGGCTTCGTCGACTTCGCATTCGAAGCAAGCATTCTCGTTGCGGGCAACGGCAAGGATTACGTGACCTTCCCGATCGTGCGCAACGAGCATCGCAACAATATTCTGCACATGACCATCGCTCCTGCCGAAGTCAGCGAAGCCGTGGCGAAGGAGGCGCACGAACTCGCGTTGCGACTGGCGCAGGGCTTCGAATTGGCGGGCATTCTCGCCATCGAACTGTTCGTCACCAAGGATGAGCGGGTCATCGTCAACGAGCTTGCGCCTCGCCCGCATAATTCCGGCCATTACACCATCGAGGCATGCTCGTTCGACCAGTTCGATGCGCATATTCGAGGCATCGCGGGTTGGCCGCTCGAACAGCCTGAACTGCTCAAGCCGGCCGTTATGGTCAATGTGCTCGGCCAGCATGTGGCACCGACCCGTGCGCTGATCGCCGAGCATCCGGAATGGAGCATGCACGACTATTGCAAGGCCGAAGTACGCCATGACCGCAAGATGGGTCATATTACCGTGCTGACCAACGACACTAAGCAGACCGTGGCCGATCTTGAGCAGACCGGCTGCTGGGATGATTTGAAATAAAACCTAGACGGTAGGTTTCGCGCGCTGGCCTTTCCTTCAAGGATCGGCCGGCGCGCGAAGTCATCAAGGATGGACGTAGATTGGCAGACGGACGCGTGGAGCGCAATACCAAGCAAAAAGAACTGATTCATGATGCTCTGAAGGCGAGTGATGAATTCATTTCCGCACAGGATTTGCATCGCAAGCTGGAAGACGAAGGCGTGAAAGTGGGACTCGCCACCGTATATCGTCAGTTGAACGCGCTGGCCGAGGCTGGGGAGGCCGACACCGTGCGTTTGGAAGGTCAGCAGCTGTTCCGTCTGTGCGGCGATGATGGACATCACCATCATCTCGTATGCACGAACTGCGGCAAAACCGTGGAAATCGAATCACCATCCGAAACATGGCTACGTGGCATCAGTACAAAATATGGTTTTACCATCGAACGGCATACGCTGGAAGTATTCGGACTCTGCTCCGACTGTCAGCGGCAGGCATGAATCATAAAACATACGGTTTCAAGCGCAATGTCTATTCGAATGTCGTTTCTTTACGTTTATGGCTGAAATAGACAGGAAAAATCAAAAGAAACTGTGAATGTAATTTCGACAGTACGATTTTTGGCAGGATAGTAACGTGGCATAATCCAAGCAATATCTGAGAAAAGTTGATACTTGAGGATGATGCGGGCGGTACAGGCGTAAGTGATAGAGTCTTGGGCAGGGAAGGGCCGGCCAAAACTCTTTGACGTGCAGTCGCAAGAGAGCGTTGGTGTCGGCAAGAAGGTTAGAAGCGAACCAATGCGTTATGAGTGGAGAAACTTTTGACGAACGAATCCGTGAGCAACGAGACGATTGAGGAATTGCGTATTTCGACAGTGGATCCCAATGCTCCCAAAAAGGAGCGGAAGGAATTCCCCGGGTGGCTATACGGCGTGCTGTTCATAGTGTTTGATGCCATCGGCGTGGCCGCGCTGCAGATCGGCGTTAGCCAAGCCACCACACGCGTCAATCTATCGAACAACATGTGGCTGACCGGCTGGGGCTTCGTCACCAAAATGTTCACCAGCCTCAACTTCGTGGCAGTGCTCAACCTGATCCTGTGGGGCGTGCTCTATGTGATACTGCTCATGCTCATCAACCGTTTCTGGATTGCCACGCCGATATTTCTGGCCATGACATTCATCGTTGCGGTAATCGAACATTTCAAAGTATCCATACGATATGAGGCGATTCTGCCCAGCGACTTGAACTTCCTGAAAGCCGATACGGGTAATCTCATGAGCTTCATGCCGGCCGGAGCACATTGGACGATTTTGCTTGCGGTTGGAATTTTTGCCTGTTTTGTTGCGTTGTTCGTGTTTTTAAATCACCGCGATGGACGTCATGGCAAGCTGTTCCGTGGGGATGACAAGCAGTCGCGTTCGTTGAATGCGATTGTTCGACTGCTGCTGATCATCGTACCGGGAACGTTCTTCACACTGTATTCCATGCAGGTGAGCACCGTTGGATCTTGGGCGAAAACATTTGCGTCGGCAATGGGAGACAAGCCGTCCATGTGGGATTCCGTCTACGATGCGCAGCGCAATGGTTCGCTGGTCGCTTTCACCAGGCAGCTGAATCCGAAAGTTATGGTGAAACCGGACAACTATTCCGAAAAGGCCATGCAGGAAGTCGCGGCACGATATGAAAAAGCCGCGACGAAAATCAACGCGTCGCGTACCGAAAATATGACCGACAGCACGGTGATCTACGTGTTGTCTGAATCGTTCTCCGACCCGTCTCGTGTGCCGGGATTGAAGGTCAACAAGGATTCCATGCCTAACATCCGCTCCATCAAAGAAAACACGACTTCCGGTTTGATGCTTTCGTCCGGATACGGTGGAGGAACCGCCAATCTCGAATACATGGGATTGACGGGTTTGAGCATGTCGAACTTCGATTCGTCGCTTACCAGCCCGTATCAGCAACTCGTGCCGAACGAGCATTGGGCGCCGACCATCAACCAGCTGTGGGGTGCGGCGAAGAATTCCATCGGACTTCATCCATACGAATCGTCCATGTATTCGCGCGCCACCAACTATAAGAAGTTCGGATTCTCGCATTTCTACACGTTGACCGGTCCAGACGTCATCTCGCATCAAGACAAGATCGACGATTCGCCGTACGTGTCTGACGAAGCGACGTACGAGAGCACCATCGAAGAAGTCAAGAAAACCGATGGCGACCAGTTCCTGCAGGTCATCACCATGCAGAACCACATGCCATACCATGATTGGTATAAGAATAACGATTTCAAGGCAGAATCCACTACGGGCACTCCTTTGGAGGACGATGAGAAGGAGTCCATCGAAACCTATCAGAAGGGTGCGGCTCTGACCGACGAGGCGACCGCCGACTTCCTTGACAAGCTCGACGCCATCGACAAGCCGATCACCGTGGTGTTCTACGGCGATCACCTGCCGGGCATTTATTCGTCCGCTTCCGAAGACGACAACAATTCGCTTGCCTTGCATCTGACGGATTATTTCATCTGGTCCAACAAGGCGTCCAGCTCGCAAGGCAACGAGATCGACAACGCCGACTATTCGTCGCCGAACTTCTTCGTGGCGCAGGCCGCCGAGCATATGAACGCCAAGGTGTCCCCGTATCTGGCGTTCCTCACGCAAATGCATGAGAAAATCTCCGCCATGGAGCCGCCAGTCGTCAATAATATCCAGGGATGGGACCGTATTCCTGAAGGCCAGAACATTTATCTTGATGCTGACGGCAATCCCATGGCTGAAAGCGATTTCAATACGGAAACCAAGCAGCTACTGGCTGACTACCAGCTTATCCAATACGATATTACGACAGGAAAGAACTATCTGAAAGATACGGATTTCATGCAATTGCCGTGACCGGAACGACGCCCTTCCACATGGTCTCCTTGTGGGAGGGCGTTATGCTGGAATAAGAAATTCCGAAGCCAGGTGAGGAGACGAGATGACCGCAACTGACCGCGAGCAGCAGATTTTGGCGTGGATCAAACAGAATCCGCTGATTAGTCAGAATGAACTTGCGCAGTTGTGTGGCATCACCCGTTCAGGGGTGGCCGCACACATCTCCAACCTGATGAAAAAAGGGTACATCCAAGGCAAAGGGTATATCGTCACTCCGCCCAGCTATGTGGCTGTTGTTGGCGCCATCAATATAGACCATTACGGTGTCGCCACGCAGGATGTGGTTGGAGAAAGTTCCAACATGGGGCGCATTGTGTCATCCGTGGGTGGCATTGGTCACAATATCGCCTACAATCTGAACCGGCTTGGCGTGCCGAATTATTTGATTTCCGTCTATGGTGATGATGAGAACGGCGAACGCGTCAAGCGGGACGCGTATGCCAACGGCATTGACATCACGCATGCCAAGCAGATTTCCCATATGCCTACTTCCACCTTCTTGTCGGTTGTTTCCGCGCAGGGGCGTCAGATTGTGGGTCTTGATGATATGCAGATCAGTGCGGAAATCACCCCGGAATTTCTAGCGCAACGAGAGCAGACCATCGTCAATGCGGAAATGGTGGCGATTGATTCGAGCTTGCCGTCTGATGCCATCGCATGGGTTTGCGAAAAAACAAGTCGACCGATTTTCGTGTGCGTGGTTTCCGTTAATAAAGCGGCGCGAATCACGCCGGTGCTTGATCGCATCGACACTATGGTGCTTAATTCCACCGAAGCCAAATTCGTGTCGGGGATTGAGGTGCATGACGAGGCCAGTGCCAGAGATTGCGCCGAACATTTGCTGCGGTCCGGTGTGCGTAATGTGTTTCTTTTTGTGGATGATTCGGACATGCTGTACTGCTGCGAACATGAAAGCTTTTTCTGGTCTTTGCCGGGAAGGGCGGAGGAACGTCGATATACCAATGGTGGTGCGTCGGCGGCGTTGAGTGCGCTGGTGTGGGCGCGTCGTGAGCATAAAACACAGCAGGAATGCGCTAGATATGCGTCTGCGGCGGCTGCGATGAATATGTCTCAGGTGCAGTCGATTTGCGCTGATTTTTCTGAAGAAGCTGTGCGGCGCAAAGCTGATTTGCTGCAGTAACGCAGGTATGGCGGTCTTACATTTGTTTCTTTTGTAATCGCGAGACACGCGATTTTTCCATATGTTACATCGATGAAAAATAAGCAAAAGTTGACTGGCTTAAACTTTTGTTGTACTCTAAATTGAAGATAAAACGTTTCATCAAGGGTGTATCAAGGCAGATATATCCCCGAAAATGTAGGAGGCAATATCCATGGCGGATATGACTTCAGGAAATACTGTTCCTGACCGTTACGTTGTGGTCATCGGTGGCATGAACATGGACATCTGTGGTAGACCGACGAGCACCGTAGTGGACCGAGACTCGAATCCGGGCGTCGTCAGCATGTCCGCAGGTGGTGTCGGGCAGAACATCGCACAGAACATGGCTCATCTGGGCATGCCGACATACCTGATCACCGTCTATGGCGACGATGAAAACGGCAAGACCCTGGAACGTTCGTGCGCGGCCAATAATATCAATCTTGACTATGCCGCACAGCTGGAAGGACGCCGTTCTTCCACCTACATGTTCATCACCGACGATACCGGCGATCTGCTGGTGGCCGTCAACGACATGGAAATCTGCAAGGAAATCAATCCGGCATTCCTCGAATCTCGCCTCGACTTCATCAACGGTGCCGCCATCTGCCTGCTTGACGCCAATCTTGAACCGGAAACCATGGCATGGATTGGCGAACACGTCACCGCGCCACTGTTCGGAGATACCGTTTCCACAGTCAAGGCGCACCGTTTCGACGCGATCCTCAACAAGATGACCGTGCTCAAGCCGAATGATTTGGAAGCATCCGTACTCACCGGCATCGGTATCGCCGACCAGTATTCGGCAGGCGCCGCAGCGAAGACCTTGCTTGACAGGGGCGCGAAGAACGTATTCATTTCATTGGGTGCCAACGGAATCCTGTGTGCGAGACACGAAAACGACGAATACAGCTTCAAGCATGTGCCGCCATACCGTACCGAAATCGCCACGGCAAATGGTGCCGGAGATGCCGGCATGGCAGCCATCACCTGGAGCTTCTTCGATAACCCCGATCGAGATCTTGAAGAAGTCGGCAAAATCGCGCAGGCAGCATCCAGCATTGCGCTCGAATGCACAAAAGCAGTGCCCGATATCACCGTGGAACGCATACGTAAGAAGATGTCCGGCGAGATCGAGCCGTTGCTCGACGAAGTGCGTACCGCCTGAATTTTGCTACATCACACGTCCATCAACCCATACAAACACAAGGAGAACCGACAATGGTAGTCAAGCAGATCTATTCTCTGATCGAATACGATGAGGCCGTCAAAACCATGGAGGCTGGTGCCGACAACATTGGACTGGTGCCGATGCAGAATGGTGGCGTTCCGGCACATCGCGTGCCAATCGAACGCGTGCACCGCATTTTCGACGAATGCAAGCGTCGTGGCGTCACCTCCGTGGCCATCATGCTGACCAACGATCCCGACGAGATGATCGAGCTTGCCAGAGAAGTGCAGCCTGACATTCTGCATATCGCAGGCGATGGGTACGCCGCAGATGAAGCATTCGCGGCCCGACTTAAGGAAGCCGTGCCGAACACCAAGCTCATGCAGGCCGTGCTTGTTGACGATGAATCCGCCGTCGACCGTGCCAAGAAGTACGCAAAATACTGCGATTTCATCCTCACGGACTCCGGTCTGGCCCCCGACACCGGCATTGGTGCCAGCGGTCTGACCCACGACTGGAGCATTGACGCCCGTATTGTGGCCGAATGCGGCAAGCCGGTCATCATGGCTGGCGGTCTTGGACCAGACAATGTTGCCGAAGCCATCGAACAGTGCAAGCCGTATGGCGTGGACTCCCTGACGAAGACCAGCATCAAATACGACGGCGGCTACATGGAGAAAGACATCGACAAGGTTCGTCAATTCTGCATCAATGCCGACGCTGCGGCCGCAAAGATCGGACAGTGACCGATGGTTATGGAAGTCAAACTGCTGCAACCCGTCAAAGTGGTCTGCACTGACGATTTAGGGGAGACTCTGGTCGATATCATGCAGATCGCGGGCTACTCTCGTCCGCTGATGGTCACGGATTCCTTCGTCGGAAGCATGCCACTGGTCGTTGCCGCACGTACCAAGCTTGAACAGGCCGGTGTCGATGTGGCGGTATTCGACCAGGTCAAGCCCGACCCGCTTTGCGAAACCGTGGAATCCGGCGTCGAAGCATTCGAAGCACACAAGGCTGACAGCATCATCGCCATCGGCGGTGGCAGTTCCATGGATGTTGCCCGAGGCATCAACATCGTGCGTGTCAACGGCGGATCCATCATTGAATACACCGATCCAGCCAAGCCGATCGCACCATGCAACGGTATGATCGCAGTTCCGACCACCGCCGGCACCGGCAGCGAAATGTCCAATGCGCTGGTGGTCACCGAAGGATCCACCGGTCGTAAACTCGCGGTGCTTGCCGATCCGGCAGTCAGCGAATATGCCGTGCTGAACGCGGATCTCATGCTGACACTGCCCGCAAAAATGACCATCGCTTGCGGACTTGACGCATTCTGCCACGCCGCGGAAGGATACCTTTCCCGAATGGCAAGTCCGGTCACGGATGCCATCTGCGAAAAAGTGATGTTCCTGCTGTACAACTATCTACCGCGTGCTGTGGCAAACGGTCAGGATCGTGAAGCTAGGGAACGTGTGATGGTCGCATCGACGCTTGCAGGATGGATGCTGAACAATGCGGGAACCATTGCGGGGCATTCCATCGCACACGTGCTCGGAGCGAAATACCACATCGTGCACGGTGAAGCCGTTGGCTACGCGTTGCCGGCGGTTATGGAGTTCGTTGCTCCCGTACGTGCGCATAAGGTTCGTGAGATCGGTCAGATTCTAGGTGCGGTCTACCCGGAAAATGCGCCGGACGAGCAGGTTGCGATTATCGCAAGCAGAGCGTTCAAGGATTTCCGCGACCGCATGCTCGGTCTGCACCCTGTTGAGGATTACGGCATCAGCGTTGAAGAACTCGTTTCCAATGCGCAGGCCGTAGTTGACGAGCGTTTTGCAGGAAACACACCTCGTGACATCGATCTTCAGGCAGCCGAACAACTGCTCGAAGGTTTCGGAAGTCGCTGATATCAAAGGCCATTGCCGGCCTTGCAAAAAGTTGTGTGACCGATGAGCCGTAGTCAGTCAATCGTCGACCACCTCATTATCTGTTCAAAGTTGGAGTACATAAGGAGGAACCGTAATGTCCAAGAAAATCATCCTTGATTGCGATCCGGGACATGATGACGCCGTTGCCATCCTGCTTGCCGTGGGCAATCCCAATATCGATCTGCTGGGCGTCACCACGGTAGGTGGCAATCAGAGCCTTGATAAGGTGACCTACAACGCCCGTGCAGTGTTGGAAAAGGCGCATGCCACCGACGTGTCGGTGCATGCCGGATGTGACCGTCCGCTGGTACGCAAGCAGGAAGTGGCAGCTTCCATTCACGGCGAAACCGGTCTTGACGGCGTTGAACTGCCTGAACCCAGCCGTCCGCTGGAAGCCGGCCATGCCGTCAACTGGATTATCGACACCATTATGAGCAACGAGCCAGGCACCATCACTCTGGTGCCGACCGGACCGCTGACCAACATTGCCATGGCCGCCCGCATGGAGCCGCGCATTGTTGAACGTGTCAAGGAAGTCGTGCTTATGGGCGGCGGATACCATGTGGGCAACTGGAGTGCCGTGGCTGAGTTCAACATCAAGGTCGATCCGGAAGCCGCTCACATCGTGTTCAATGAAGCCTGGCCGATCACCATGGTCGGATTGGATCTGACGCATCAGGCACTGTGCACGCCCGAAGTGCAGCAGCGTATCGAAGGCGTTGGCACTGATCTCGCCAAGTTCGTGTCTGGTCTGATGGACTTCTTCCGCAAGACCTATCAAGACAATCAAGATTTCATCGATCCTCCAGTCCATGATCCGTGCACGGTGGCATACCTCATTGATCCGAGCGTCATGACCACCCGTCGTTGCCCGGTTGATGTCGAAATCCATGGAGATCTCACACTCGGCATGACCGTCGCCGACCTGCGAGGTCCAGAGCCGAGCGCCGAAGAATGCCACACCCAGGTTGCAGTCAAGCTTGATTTCAACAAATTCTGGGATTTGGTAACCGACGCAATCAAGACCATCGGCTGAAAGAAGAGAAAGATAAGCAAAGGGGTGCTCTAATGACAGAGACCAAAAACAGCAAAATGCTCGACGAAGGCGGCAAGTCCGTCGTCGCATTGATGGCAGCACTGATGGCAGCTATCTTCGCGTTCCAGCTCAACGCGTCCATGCTTTCGCCTGCATTGACGACCATGCGTGTTGAACTCAACACCACCGATGCGCAGATTGGCTTGACCCAGACGGTGTTCTTTACCTCGTGCGCAGTGTTCTCGCTGTTCCTGCCGCGACTCGGCGATTTGATCGGTCGCAAGAAAGTGCTGCTCGGCATTCTTGTGCTTACCGCTTTGGGCTGCGTGGTTTCCGCGCTCGCGGTCAACGTGCCGATGCTGATGATCGGTCGTGTGATTCAGGGTGTTGCCGGTCCGATTGTGCCGATGACGCTGATCATGCTGCACGCCAAGGTTACTGAAGATAAGAAGTACGCCAAGCTCATGGCTATTCTGACTTCCGTTAATGGTGGCATCGGCGGTGTCGACGCTATTCTTGGCGGTTGGCTTGCTGGCACATTCGGTTTCCGTTCCGTGTTCTGGGTCATGGTTGGCGTTGCGGTGCTTGCCATTGTGCTTGTGTTCGTGTATGCGGAAGAATCCACCGCTTCCGAGACTCCGAAGATGGATTGGGCTGGCGTGGTTTCCCTTGCCGCCGCATTCTTGGCCGCATATCTGGCCATCAACGAGATTCAGAAGCTGGGATCCGCCAATTGGGCGATGGTCGCTGTCGAAATCGTTATTGCAGCCGTGCTGTTCGTGGTGTTCTGGAATGTTGAGAAGCGTCAGAAGGCTCCGATGGTCACCACGCATTACCTCAAGCAGCGTCGTACTTGGGGTCTGCTGCTGACCACCCTGCTTACCATGACCGGCGTGTTCGCCATCATGAACGGTATCGTGCCTGCTCTCGCTCAGGATACCGAAGTCGGCGCTGGCATGAGCGCCAGCGTGGTATCGTTCGCCACCCTGACTCCGTATGCGTTGATCGGTCTTGCATTCGGTCCGGTCGCAGGCGTGCTCGCTTCGAAGTTCGGCTACCGTGCGGTGCTGCGTACTGGCTTGATCGTCTCTGTTGCGGGCGTGCTGTTCGGCATCTTCGTGTGCAACGTTCCGAGCATCTGGGCACTTGTGGTCATGTCTTTGGCTTTGGGTGTTTCCTACGCAGGTACTGCCAACATCATGCTGAACGGTCTGGGCATCGTGCTCTCTCCGGAAGACAATCCGGGCTATCTGCCTGGTCTGAACTCCGGTGCATTCAACCTGGGTGCCGGTCTGAGTTATGCAGTGCTGTACGCTGCTCAGAACGCGTTCACCGCATCCGGCGGTGCGACCAGCGGCTACATCGCAGCCATGGTTGGTGGTGTAGTTCTGCTCGGCCTCGCGTTCTGCGCATCCCTGCTCATTCCGAAGCCGGGAGAGCAGAAGTAATCAATATAAGCTTGCTTGTGTTGTGTGATTAAAAAACGGCGGTTTTGCAATCGGACTCCTCTCTGTCCGACCAACAAAACCGCCGTCCTTTTTATATATATGATTGCGATTGTATGGTTACAGAAATTTCTGATGGTATGCAATCGCTGGGTGCATTCAGCTGTTCAGTGCCTTGGCACCAATGTCGTGACGATAGAACATGCCCTTGGTGTCGAGCTTGTCGATAATCGCATACACCTTGTCTTGAGCGGCCTTGATGTCGGCTGCGGAAGTTTCCACCAGCAGCACGCGACCGGAATTGGCAACTAAGCCTTCTTCGCTGCGAGCCACACCCGCATAATACACGTGGGAATCCTCATCGACTGGAATCTCAGGAATCGTAGCGCCCTTGATTACATCGACCGGGTATCCATCGGCGGCAAGCACCACACCAAGCGTGGCGTTCTCATTGTCCCAAGTGAATTCCGGAGTCTCACCATTGAGCAGAGCACTGATGCCAGCGCCGAGATCAGACGTGAGCTTCGGCAGCACGACTTCCGTTTCCGGATCACCAAAACGAGCATTGAACTCGATGACCTTCGGACCGTCAGCGGTGGCAATCAAGCCAGCGTACAGAATGCCAGTAAACGGCGTTCCCTCATCAGCCATAGCCTGAACGGTCGGCTTCACAATGGTTTCAATAGCGGTATCAACCACATCCTGACCGATCTGCGGAACCGGGCTGTACGCACCCATGCCACCGGTGTTCGGACCCTTATCGCCATCATATGCGCGCTTATGATCCTGCGAAATCGGCATCGGCCAGAAATCAGTGCCGTTCACAAAGCTCATCAGAGAGAACTCCTGACCTTCCAGGAAGTCCTCGATAACGACCTTCGCGCCGGCGTTGCCGAAACGATGATCGACGAAAATATCTTCAAGAGCGGCAATGGCGGTTTCCTCATCCATGGCAACGGTCACACCCTTGCCAGCAGCCAAACCGTCAGCCTTAATCACAATCGGCGCGCCATGCTCACGCACATAAGCGGTGGAACGCTCCAAATCGTCGAACGTCTGATACTTTGCGGTCGGAATGCTGTGACGTTCCATCAGCTGCTTGGCAAAATCCTTGGAACCCTCAATCTGAGCGGCTGCCTTGCTAGGACCGAACGCCTTGATGCCGGCTCCCGCGAAATCGTCGACAATGCCCTCGATCAGCGGCACTTCCGGACCGACGAACACCCAGTCGTAGCCGTTGTTCTTTACGAAATCAATCAGTGCGGCATGGTTGGACGGGTTGATCTGCGTGGTGCGGATGCCGTCAAGTTCCATACCCGGATTGCCCGGAGCCACCGTGACTTCGCTGACGCTGCTGCCACGCATAAGCGCATGAGCGATGGCATGCTCGCGTGCGCCGGAACCAATGACCAGAACCTTCATGTTTCCTCCTGTTATGTCCCTTTTGGGAAAATCCTATGTTCAGGAAAGTCTTTGGAAATAAAAGGGGGTGGCCGTTATGGCTCACCCCCATATATGTATTTACTGCAGTTCGACGTCGCTATTGGTCTTCTTGACGATATTGCCGAGCACATAACCGGCTTCGCCATTGGACTTGAGCAATTCCATGGTCCTATCAGCATCTTCGGCGTTGACTGCCAGCACCATGCCAATACCCATGTTGAAGATGTTGAACATTTCCATATGATCGATTTCGCCGGCCTTCTCGAGCACATCGAAAATCGGCAGCACCGGCCAAGAGCCGAGATTGATGTGTGCAGCTAGGCCGTCCGGAATCATACGCGGAATGTTTTCGATGAAGCCGCCGCCGGTGATATGGGCGACACCCTTGACAACGCCGGCCTTGAACAGCGGAGAAAGGGCCTTTACGTAGATCTTCGTCGGGGTAAGGAGCACGTCGCCGAGCTTTTCACCATCGAGTTCGTCAAGCACGGTGTCGACCGTGTAGCCGGCCTTCTCGAACAGGGCCTTGCGCACCAGGGAGAAGCCATTGGAATGCACGCCAGTGGACGGCAGGCCAATGAGCACATCGCCTTCAGCGATGGTGGAGCCGTCCACGATTGCGGACTTCTCGGCAACGCCGACCGCGAAACCGGCCAGATCGTACTCGTCTTCGTCATACATGCCCGGCATTTCAGCGGTTTCGCCACCGATCAGACCGGAACCAGCCTGCACGCAGCCGTCGGCAACGCCAGCCACAACCTGCTCGAGCAGTGCCGGATCGTTCTTGCCGCAGGCGATGTAATCCAAGAAGAACAACGGTTCCGCGCCCTGAGCGGCAATGTCGTTGACGCACATGGCCACGCAGTCGATGCCGATGGTGTTGTGCTTGTTGGCCATCTTGGCAACGACCAGCTTGGTGCCGACGCCATCGGTGCCGGAAATCAGCACCGGCTCCTTGTATCCGAGGGAAGCCAGATCGAACAGACCGCCGAAGCCGCCGATACCGCCGACTACGCCCGGACGGTTGGTGCGCGCCACATGGGACTTGATGCGCTTGACGACTTCGTAACCGGCTTCGACGCTTACGCCGGCTTCCTCATAAGCTTTTGGCATATCAAACCTTTCTCGGGTTCAGTGTTCTTCTTGGGATGAAGTAGTGGTGTATTCGTTGCCCTCGTACTTGCTCTTATACAAGGCGAATTCAGGCAGACGCACGCGATCTTCAGGAGTGAGGGACTTCAAAAAGTCACTTTCGTAATCGTCGAGTGCGGTCGGGTAGTCGCCATTGAAGTAGGCCACGCACAGACCGCCGTACGGGGCGTCCGCTCCTAAACCAATGGAATCGACCAAGCCGTCAAGCGAAAGGAAGGCCAGGGAATCGGCGCCGATGAAATCGCGAATTTCTTCAACGGACTTCTCTGCGGCGATCAGCTCCTTGGTGGTGGAAATATCAATGCCATAGAAGCACGGGTACTTCAGCGGCGGCGAGCTGATACGCATGTGCACTTCGGCGGCGCCAGCTTCCTTCAGCAGCTGTACGATACGCTTGGACGTGGTACCACGCACGATGGAATCGTCGATAACGATCACTCGTTTGCCCTTAACCACGCCACGCACGGCGGAAAGCTTCATACGCACACCCTGTTCGCGCAGCTCCTGCGTAGGCTGAATGAAGGTTCGGGCCACATACTGGTTCTTGATCAAGCCCATTTCGTTTGGCAAGCCTGCCGCTTCCGCATAGCCCGAAGCCGCGGAAAGGGAGGAGTTCGGCACGCCGATGACCATATCGGCCTCAACCGGCGACTCCTGCGCGAGACGGGCTCCCATACGCTTACGGGCGGAATGCACGTTCACGCCGTAAATGTCGGAATCAGGACGTGCGAAGTAGATGAATTCCATCGAGCAGATGGCCAACTGGGTCTGATTGGTGTACTGCACGATCTTGTAACCGTGATCGTCGATAACCACGATTTCACCCGGGCGAATATTGCGCACCAATTCAGCGCCAACAACATCGAGCGCGCAGGTTTCGGAAGCGAGTACATAAGCGCCGTTCTTCATCTTGCCGAGGGAAAGCGGGCGGAAACCATTCGGATCAAGTGCGCCGATCATGGCGTCTTCGGTCATGATCAGGTAGGCGAAACCGCCGTGCACGGTGTTGAGCGCTTCCTTGAGCTTGTCCATGAACGTGCGCTGGGTGGAGCGACGCAGCAGATGCATCAACACTTCGGTGTCGGAATTGGAGTGGAAAATCGCCCCTTCGTCTTCCAGCTTACGCCTCAAAGTCGGGCAATTCGTCAGATTGCCGTTATGGCACAGAGCCATATCGCCGTCATGGAAGCGGAAGATGAATGGCTGGATGTTGTCGGTGCCGCCTGAACCGGCAGTGGCGTAGCGCACGTGGCCGATCGCCTTGTCTCCTTTCAGGCGTTCGATTTCGCGTTCGTCGCCGAACACTTGGGTCAACAGACCCGTTCCGCGATGACCGATGAGATGACCGTTATCGTTCGAGACAATGCCGGCGCCTTCCTGACCACGATGCTGCAACGCGTGCAGACCGAAGTAGGTGAGTCGGGCGGCGTCCGGGTGGCCCCAAACGCCGAAAATACCGCATTCCTCGTGGATGTCTTCGAGTTCAGCTGACAAGCCAAAGCTCCTTCCAAAACCATGGAGACAAGGGATTCGCTACCGTTCAACCCTACCAACCGGAGGCTACAATTGGCGGTTTTCGTGGAGTCCTTAGGGGCACTTGGCATGTCGGGTGTGTCGAACAATTGTTCGAACTCTCTGATATGCTGAATGCAGGAAAATACAGTGCGGTGCATCGGCGATGCTTTGTCGGTGCTTTGCGAGGCGAAGTGCTCGTTGACGTTTCAAGATGGAGCCAAATCATGGAAGGAGTCTGAAGATGGCCGAACGTACCTATATCGCTATCGATCTGAAATCCTTCTATGCGTCTTCGGAATGTGCGGAACTCGGATTCGACCCTCTATCCACGCATCTGGTAGTGGCCGACCAATCGCGCACCGACAAAACCATCTGTCTTGCCGTGTCGCCATCGCTCAAAGCATATGGACTGCCGGGGCGGGCGAGACTGTTCGAAGTCAAAGCGAAGCTTAAAGAAGTCAATGCTGCACGGCGGGCGGCGGCACCGGGCGGTGTGCTGAGAGGTGAATCGTATGATGCGAAAGCGCTCGCAGCTAATCCGAATCTGGCTGCCGGCGTGTATATAGCCAAGCCTCGAATGTCGCATTATCTCAACATCAGTGCGAAAATCTACAGCATATATTTAAGGTACGTATCCGAAGCTGACATTCATGTCTATTCGATAGATGAAGTATTCATGGATGTTACCGGGTATTTGCGGGCTTACGGCAAAAGCGCGCATGATATGGCCCGTGAAATGATCCAGCAGATTCTTCGGGAGACGGGCATCACCGCAACGGCCGGTATCGGTACGAATATGTATTTGGCGAAAGTGGCTATGGACGTGGTCGCCAAGCATATTCCCGCGGATAAGGATGGCGTGCGTATCGCGCAATTGGATGAGATGTCGTATCGTCGGCTGTTATGGGCGCACAGGCCGTTGACTGATTTCTGGCGTGTGGGACGAGGGTATGCGAAGAAGCTCGAAGCCCAAGGTCTAATGACAATGGGCGATATAGCCCGATGTTCCATAGGCCGTGCCGACGAGTATTACAACGAGGGCCTGCTGTACAAGATGTTCGGTGTGAACGCCGAGCTGCTTATCGACCATGCGTGGGGTTGGGAACCTTGCACGATCGCCGACATCAAAGCGTATAAGCCAGCTGGTCATAGTATGAGTTCGGGGCAGGTGCTTACGGGCGCGGTCGGTTTTGACTCGGCGCGGCTGATTGTGAGAGAAATGGCGGACACCTTGTCTTTGGATTTGGTTGCCAAAGGTGTGAAGGCCGGCCATATGGGGTTGGTGGTCGGTTACGATACCGCCAGTCTTGATCCAAAGCGGCTAGGGGAGTGTGGCACTCCGGAATTGAAGGCGATGGCTGAGCGAGCTATTGCCGAATATAGCGGTCCCGTAACTCTTGATAGGTATGGTCGGCGTGTGCCCAAGCCGGCTACAGGGTCGATTGGTCTGGGCGACCATACGTCATCCACCACGCGCATATGCGATGCGGTTGACGAATTGTTCTGCAGAATCGTCGATCATCGGCTGTTGGTACGTCGATTGAATGTGGTTGCTTCTGATTTGCAAACGGTCGAACAGCTGGCTGAGCGGAATGCTGCGGCGAATTACGTTCAGCCCGATCTGTTTTCGGATATGCAGGAAGTCTCCAATGATGGCAATTATAAAGGTAGCGACAATAGCGGCACACAATCTTCCCATGCTGAAGATGCGCATGGTATCAATGAGGTTTCCGAACAGCACGTTCAGCAGACGATTCTTGACATCAAACGCAAGTTCGGCAAAAACGCCGTCATTAAAGGGATGGACATGTTCGCTGATGCCACAGGTCAACAGCGCAACCGGCAGATTGGAGGTCATGCAGCATGAGTTTGCAGCAAACCGACCGTTACGATGACATCATCAACTTGCCTCATCATCGCTCGTGCACGCGCCCGCACATGAGCATGCACAACCGTGCCGCGCAATTCATGCCTTTCGCCGCTCTCACCGGCTACGACGACATCATCAAACAAACCGCCACCCATTCGAACGAAGCAGTGGAACGCGCCAACACCCCCGTCAATCTCGACGAAGGCTACCTCTCCGCCTAACATGTGTCGGAGACCAGAAAAGAGGCTGTTTGGTTTGATTAGGGAGGAATCCCGATCAAACCAAACAGCCTCTGTATGTTCGAATCTACGTCAGAACGCTTTTATGGATGCGGTCGCGGATCAGGCGGTGAAGTATTCCACGCCGGCTGTGAACAGCGGCTGATCCTTTTCGCCCGGAACGTTCTTGAATGTGCCGTTGCTGTAGCGTTCCGAATGGCCCATCTTGCCGAACACGCGGCCGTCTGGGCTGGTGATGCCTTCAATGGCCAGCAGCGAACCGTTCGGGTTCACGTCCAGATCCATGCCAGGCACGCCGGCTTCGTCTACATACTGCGTGGCGATCTGGCCGTTGGTTTTGAGCTGCGCAAGCACGTCATCGGAAGCCACGAAACGGCCTTCACCATGGGAAATGGCGATGGTGTGCATGTCTCCAACGGAAGTCTTGGAAAGCCACGGAGACAGGTTCGACGCGACACGGGTGCGCACCAAGCGGCTCTGGTGGCGGCCGATGGTGTTGAACGTCAGCGTCGGGCATTCTGCAGTCATCGGCACGATATCGCCGTACGGCACCAAGCCGAGCTTGATCAGAGCCTGGAAACCATTGCAGATGCCGAGCATCAAGCCATCGCGGTTGTTCAACAGGTCACGCACCGCTTCGGTGACGGCAGGAGCGCGGAAGAACGCGGTGATGAACTTGGCGGAGCCATCAGGCTCGTCGCCGCCGGAGAAGCCGCCCGGAATCATAATGATCTGGCTCTTCTTGATCTCCTCAACCAGCGCTTGGGTGGATTCGGCAACGGCAGCCGGAGTGAGATTGTTCACGATCAACGTGCTCACATCGGCACCGGCACGCTCGAACGCGGCAGCGGAATCGTATTCGCAGTTGTTGCCAGGGAACACGGGGATGATCACATGCGGCTTGGCAATGCCGGTACCGGTGTAGACGGTCTTCTTCGGAGCGTCGAAGGAAACAGCCTCAACGGTCTTGCCCTTCTCATCGCCCTTGGAACGGTACGGGAACACTGACTCGATGCCACCCTCCCAGGCATCCTGCAATTCAGCCAAATCCAACGTCTCGCCAGCAGCAACGAAATCGTAAGCTTCGGTGGTCTTACCAATCTCACCGATCTCAACCAGATTCGACACTGACGGAAGCTTGGCGCCATCAGCCAATTCCACAATGAAGGAGCCGTAAGCAGGAGCAAACAGATCATCCACGGAAATCTTGGAATCAAGAGCCACGCCAATCTGGTTGCCGACGGTCATCTTGAACATAGCCTCGGCAGTAGCGCCATAACCCGGAGTGGACACGGCCAGAGCATCACCGAAATCAGTCAGCTCCTCAACCACAGAGAACGTCTCAAGCAGCGCATCCTTGTCAGGAGTCAAACCGTCAGCGAGATAACGCGGAGCGATACGAACCACACGATGGCCGGCACCCTTGAATTCCGGCGAAGTGGCACGCTTCATATTGCCCACGGCCACGGCGAAGGAAATCAGCGTCGGCGGCACATCAAGCTGCTCGAACGTGCCGGACATGGAATCCTTACCGCCGATCGCGCCGGCACCAAGATCAACCTGAGCCATCAGCGCGCCAAGCACGGCGGCCATCGGCTTGCCCCAACGGGTCGGCTCATCGCGAAGCTTCTCGAAATACTCCTGGAAGCTCAGGTACGCCTTCTCATGCTCGAAGCCGGCAGCAACCAGCTTCGACAGCGATTCAACCACAGACAGGTAAGCGCCGGTGAACTGGTTCTTCTCCATAATGAACGGGTTGAAGCCCCAAGCCATCGCGGACGCGGTAGTGGTTTCGCCGAACACCGGAAGCTTGGCAACCATGGCCATATTCGGGGTCAGCTGCTTCTTGCCGCCGAACGGCATGAGTACGGTACCTGCACCGATAGTGGAATCGAAACGCTCGGAAAGACCCTTATTGGAAGCCACGTTCAGATCGGTGAGCATGGCATGCATACGGTCAGACAGGGAACCGGAAACCCACGGAGTGGTGTAGGACTGCTGCGCTTCGACGTGGGCCACTTGATGCTTCGGGGCACCGTTGGAAGCGAGGAATTCACGAGACAGATCAACGATCGCGTCGCCGTTCCACACCATAGTCATGCGCGGATCTTCGGTTACGGTCGCGATGACTTCAGCCTCGAGATTCTCTTCCTTGGCGTAGCCGAGGAACTCGTCGACGTCTTCGGCTGCAACGTCCACGGCCATACGTTCCTGCGATTCGGAAATCGCAAGTTCCGTGCCGTCCAAGCCCTCGTACTTTTTCGAAACCTTGTTGAGATCGACATACAGGCCGTCAGCGAGCTCACCAACAGCAACGGAAACGCCGCCAGCACCGAAATCGTTGCAACGCTTGATCAAACGGCATGCGTCACCGCGACGGAACAGACGTTGCAACTTACGCTCGACAGGAGCGTTGCCCTTCTGCACTTCGGCACCGTCAAGCTCCAGAGACTCAACATTGTGAGCCTTGGACGAGCCGGTGGCACCACCAATGCCGTCACGTCCGGTACGGCCGCCGAGCAGAATGATCTTGTCGCCCGGAGCGGGGGTTTCGCGGCGCACATGATCTGCCGGAGTCGCGGCCACAACCGCACCGACCTCCATACGCTTGGCCACATAGCCCGGGTGATAGATCTCGTCGACCTGACCGGTGGCAAGACCAATCTGGTTGCCGTATGAAGAATAGCCGGCGGCTGCGGTAGTGACCAGCTTGCGCTGGGGGAGTTTGCCCTCGAGGGTTTCGGAAACAGGAACGGTCGGATCGGCGGCACCGGTCACACGCATGGCCTGATACACGTAGGAACGGCCGGAAAGCGGGTCGCGGATGCAGCCGCCGATGCAGGTTGCCGCACCGCCGAACGGTTCGATTTCCGTCGGATGGTTGTGGGTTTCGTTCTTGAACAGGAACAGCCAATCCTCATCATGGCCATTCACATCAACCTTTACCTTGACGGTGCAGGCGTTGATTTCTTCGGATTCATCAAGATTCTTCAGAATGCCGTTCTTCTTGAGCCACTTCGCGCCGATGGTGCCCATATCCATGAGGCATACAGGCTTTTCGTCGCGGCCAAGCTCGTGACGCATCTCAAGATACTTATTGAACGCGGCCTGCACGGTCGCGTCATCGATCTGCACATCATCAAGTTGTGTGCCGAACGTGGTGTGACGGCAATGATCGGACCAATACGTGTCGATCACCTTGATTTCCGTGATCGTCGGATCACGCTGTTCCTCGGTGAAGTAAGCACGGCAGAACTGCAGATCAGCCAAATCCATGGCCAGGCCACGATCGACGATGAACTGCTCGAGATCGGCGTCGCTCATGGTGCGGAAGCCTTCGATGACCTCCACCTTGCCCGGTACCGGCACCTGCGTTTTCAACGTGGTCTTGGTTTCCAGCGAAGCTTCGCGCGCCTCGACCGGGTTGATCACATAATGCTTGATGGCGGCGATATCGGCGTCGCTCAGCTCGCCTTCAAGCGCATACACTTTGGCGGAACGAACAGTCGGACGCTCTCCCTGGGAGATCAGCTGAATGCATTCGCTGGCGGAATCCGCACGCTGGTCGAACTGGCCGGGCAGATACTCCACAGCAAACACAATATCAGAACCGAAATCAGGCAAATCGGCGGAAACATTATCGACCTGCGGCTCACTGAACACGGTAGGGGTAGCCTGTGCGAACAGTTCCTCGCTAATGCCTTCCACGTCATAACGATTGACGAGACGCACATTCTTCAGCGATGCGATGCCAAGAATGGTCTTCAGCTCGTTGGTGAGCTGCCTGGCCTCGACATCAAAACCCTGCTTCTTTTCCACGTACACGCGAAAAACCATGGTTGACTCCTTGAAAGAGGGGCTTGGTGAGATTGATAAAAGTAAGATTTTCAAAAACGATGAAGCCCGCATCCGAGTTTGTACTGCAGATGCGGGCTATCGCAAGTATTATTCGGCTACTTCAATGCCTTCGGACTTGGCGAGTTCGGCCAAACGGCTTTCGATTTCTTCGTAGGCCGGGATGATGTCGCCCAGGTCGCGGCGGAACAGATCCTTGTCGAGATGCTCCACCTTGCCGGAATGATCACGCTGATCCCACAGACGGCAGGAATCCGGGGTAATCTCGTCGGCGAGCAGCAGAGTGCCGTCGGAAGTGCGACCCATTTCGATCTTGAAGTCCACAAGCTTGACATCGATCTTGGCAAAGATCTCGATCAGGGCCTCATTGATGCGGCGGGCGAGCGGAGCAATCTCAGCCAGATCCTCACGGGTGCACACGCCCAACGCAACCAGATCGTCATCGTTCACGAACGGATCGTGCAGATCGTCGTTCTTCAGGAAGTACTCCAGCACCGGCTCCTTGAGCTCGATGCCCTCTTCCACGCCCAAGCGAGAGCAGAAGTGTCCGGCGGCGGTGTTACGCAGCACGATCTCGAGCGGGAACATGGTGACCTTCTTGACCAGCTGGGAGGTTTCGCCCACGCGGGCCACCAGATGGCTGTCGATACCACGCTTCTTGAGCAGATCGAAGATCAGCGTGGTGATGAGGTTGTTCAGCCTGCCCTTGCCGGCGAAGTCTTCCTTCTTTTCGCCGTCACCTGCGGTAGCGGAGTTCTTGTATTCGACCCAGAGTACTTCCGGATCTTCAGTTGCGTACAGTTGCTTGGCTTTGCCCTCGTAGAGCTTTTCCAACTTCTCCATTACTCGCCTTTCCTGGTGTTTGGGAGGTAGATAGTTTGGTGAACTTGATGGTTAACAAGATACCAACGGGAGGCTACAATCGGCGCGTTCCCGGCCGAGTTGTGAAAGCCTCCCGTGCGACTTCCGTACAAAGATTCTATCGTGGAATCACATTGAGGTTGAAATAGGGTCAGATGACTGCAATATCAAGTGACCGTGCGACCTGTGCGGCTTTGTTGCGTGCGTCGCTTTCGTCGCTTCCAAGAGCCAAGGCGACTGCCATGCGGCGATGGCCGTGCACTTCCGGCTTGGCGAAGATACGCAGGTCGGTGCCCGGCTCAGCCAATGCCGCACCGACATTGCGGAATTCAGCCTCGCCGTCGCCTTCCACCACAATCGCATGGCTGGCTGCAACCGAACCTTCCGGAATCGACAGCGCGACATGATCTTGCGTGATCGGAAGTCCAAGAATCGCGCGCGCATGCAGGGCGAACTCGCTCAACCGTTGGGAAGCCATCGTCACCATGCCCGTGTCGTGCGGGCGCGGCGAAACCTCATTGAACAATACGGAACCGTCGGTCAATACAAACAATTCCACGCCGAATACACCCCAACCATGTTCGCCAGAAGCCTTGGCCTTGCCCACCAAGCCTTCCACCGCACGGCGTGCGATCTGCTGCGACTGCTCAAGCACTTGTGGAGTGGAGGAAGCAGGCTGCCAGGATTCGCGATAATCACCATTTTCCTGACGCTGTCCGATCGGAGCGCAGGTCACGATACCGGCGCTGGAGCTGACGGTCAGCACGGTCAGTTCGTAATCCAATGGAGCCAACGCTTCTACAATCACTCGGGAAACGTCACCCTCGTCGTGCGCGCGACGACCTTCCTGTGCCTCAACCCAAGCCGCGTCAATCGCATCGGCGGAACGAACCACGGACTGGCCATGACCGGAAGAACTCATAATCGGCTTGACCACGCACGGGTAGCCAACCGTTTCTGCCCCAGCGCGAAGCTCTTCCAGCGAGCCTGCGAAGCGGTACGGGGTGGTCGGCAAACCCAATTCCTCATGCGCGAGCACGCGCAAACGTTCGCGATCCATGCAAATGGATGCGATTTCGGCGCTAGGTACCACTTGGGCGCCACGTTCGGCCGCGGCAGCCAGTTCGCTGGTGGCGATCGCTTCGACTTCCGGAACAATGATGTCCGGCTGAATTTCGTCGAACAATGTTCGCAACTGTTCGGCATTGGCCATGTCGAGCACACGGTATTCGTGCGCCACCTGCTGTGCCGGAGCGCCCTCATAGGAATCGGCCGCACATACCCATGCGCCAAGCCTCATCAATTCAATGGTGACTTCCTTGCCTAGCTCGCCGGAGCCAAGAAATAGAACACGAGTCGGATGCTTACCAAGCGGAGTGCCCAAGGCATGATTCTCTTCAGTCATGTCTTCTATTGTGCCATCGGCGTAGGATGGAGTGCATGTCTGAGACGGAACAGGAAGAAACGCAACGCCCCCTGACCATCGCCATGGTGGTCGACACGTCGGGAAACCGAGGCAATGGCACTTCGAATTCGGCATTGCAATGGGCGGAGGAATTGAAACGGCAAGGCCATACGGTCAGACTCGTAGGCATTGGTGCGCCTGAATACCCGGCGCGAGTCAACCATGTGCCTCTGGTCAGTTGGGTGGCGAAGCAGCAGCAGATGCAGTTCGCCGAGCCGAGCGACACGCTGTTCAGAACCGCGTTTCAAGGAGTGGACGTGGTGCATATCTACACCCCGTTCCGTTTCGGTCAACATGCTTGCAAAGTCGCCAAACAGATGGGAATCGCGGTTACTGCGGGCTATCATGTGCAGCCGGAGAACATCACGTATTCGGCGGGCCCGCTGAAATATATTCCGGGTATCGACTCGTTTATCTACTGGCTGTTCAATCTGTGGCTGTATCGCAAAATCGACCATGTGCATGTGCCCACCGAACTTGGCGCAAGTCTGCTGCGTTCCCACGGATACAAAGCGAAACTGCACGTGATTTCCAACGGATACGAAGCGCGATTCACTCCGAAAACGCAGCGCGATGCAGGGAAGTCCGCGCCGGTTCCGTTCCATATCGTTGCTTCCGGACGATTGACGAACGAAAAGAATCATGTTGCGTTGATTCAGGCGATCGCGCGTTGCAGGCATGCGCAAGATATTGAATTGACGATTGCCGGCACTGGTCCTCTAAAAAAGAAATTGCAGCGACTTGCGTCACGCTTGCTTTCCAGACCGGCGTCGATTGGATTTCATAAGAACGCAGAAATGCCGGCTTTGCTGCGTTCCAGCAATCTGCTGGTGCATCCTTCGATTGCCGATCTTGAGTCGGTGAGTGTGATCGAGGGTATGGCTGCCGGCTTGGTTCCTGTGATCGCCTCGTCGCCGTTGAGTGCGGCAGGCCAGTTTGCGTTGCGGGATGAGTCGCTGTTCCCCGTTGACGATGTGGAATCGTTGGCGAGACGTATCGATTGGTGGATCGACCACCCCGACGAATTGTCGAAATGGGGCGAAGTCTACGCCGAGCACACCAAGGAATATTATTCAGTGGAGGCGTCCGTGCATAAGTTCATTGCGATGGAACGCGAGGCAATCTCTGACAATATCAGCAAATGAAGTAATGCGTAATATGCGTAATACGCGGCGTAAATGAAGCCACGTATGCGATTAATGGCTGTTGTGTAAACAAAAGAGGCGTGGGATGCAAGTCCCGCGCCTCTTATTGTTCGTTTTTTTGAGAATTAGTCTATGCCTATTCTCATCGGCGATGCGCTACAGCAGTGCGATCAGCTGCTCAACCTGCTTGTCGGTGGTGGCCCAGCTGGTGCAGATGCGCATCACCGTGTGCGTGTTGTCGGCCTTTTCCATGAAGCCGAGGCGTACGTTGCGCTGTAAACGTTCGGACGTCTCGTTGTCAAGCGTGATGAAGATCTGGTTGGTCGGCGCGTCAAAGGTGAGCGTATAGCCGCGTTCCACGAGCACTTTGCGAATGCGGTCGGCCGCGTCATTGGCATGACGTGCGATTCTGCAGTACAAGTTGTCGGTGAACAGCGTGTCGAATTGCACGCCCAGCAGCCAGCCCTTGGCGAGCAAAGCTCCATGCTGCTTGACAAGCGTCACGAAGTTCTTCGGCATGTTGCCATGCGTGAACACCACCGCTTCGCCGAACATGGCACCCACCTTGGTGCCACCGATGTAGAACACGTCCGCGATGCGTGCGATGTCTTCAAGCGTCACGTCGTTGCCGGTTGCGGTCAGCGCGTAGCCGAGTCGTGCGCCGTCGATGAACAATGGCATGTCGTACTTCGTGCAGATCTTGCGGATCGCCTCGAGTTCGGCGAGCGTGTAGAGCGTGCCATATTCGGTGGACTGTGAAATGTACACGCATCCGGGGAACACCATGTGCGTGTAGTTGCCGTCCGCGTAGAACGTGGCGCAGTACTCGTCGAGTTCGGTCGCATCGATTTTGCCGTCATGGTGGGGGAGCGTCAGCACCTTGTGTCCGGTGAATTCGATGGCGCCCGCCTCGTGCACGTTCACATGGCCGGTACTTGCCGCGACCACGCCGGCATACTGCGGTGTGATGGAGTCGATGATGGTCTGATTGGTCTGCGTGCCACCTACCAGGAAGAAGATCTGAGCGTCGGGGCAGGAACATGCCTCACGAATCTTGGTTTTCGCGCTTTCGCAGATGCTGTCATTGCCGTAACCCGGATATTGGTTCTGCGCGATCTGTTCGATGTGTTCGATGATTTCCGGTGTTGCCGTACAGGAATAGTCGTTTTCAAAAGACAGCATGATGCGCTCCTTGTATCTGACTTATGCTGATGACTTGCGATCGGCGGTTTGCTGTATTCAAGCCGTCTGGATAACAAAAAACCTCGGAATTTCTTCCGAGGTCTCTATCGGGGTGGCTAACGCGGCTCGAACGCGCGACCTTCTGAACCACAATCAGATGCTCTACCAACTGAGCTATAGCCACCATGTTCTCGCTTCATGTAGAAGCGCAACAGGTGAAAACTATACACGATTTTCCCGATATGTCTACATCGGCGTGTTGCGCGTGCCTGTCGTTGGCTTGCACTGCGGAACGTTCATTATGTGAACGGCATGCTACGCAAAGCAGAAACTCACGCGTACCTTGTAGTCGCTGCATGCGGGAGGGTGTGCGGTAACGGCGGTGCGAGCCGTCTCGGAGTATTTTCGGCGTATGTGGATCATCGGCCGAAAAGCTGTGAAGTGTGAAGGAAGAGATATTCATGCAGAAGGTCAAAGCGTTTGGTGATTGGCTTACCAAGTGGTTCACCGCGATTGTGATTGTGTGGGCCGTGTTTAACTATTTCGTGCCGCAGGCAAGCTTGTGGGGCAAGTCCTATACCGGTTATTTCCTGGGTATCGTGCTGTTCGGTATGGGTCTTACCTTGACCCTCGACGATTTCAAGCGCATTCTCACCCAGCCTCTGATGGTCATCGTCGGCACCGTGGCCCACTTCGTCATCATGCCGTTGGTGGCTGTGCTGCTGTGCTGGATTTTCCGTCTTGATGGTGCGCTCGCCGTCGGTGTGATTCTGGTCGGCTGCTGCCCGTCCGGAACCTCGTCCAACGTGATGAGCTATCTGAGCCGTGGCGATGTGGCGCTGGATGTGTCCATCGGCATTCTGTCCACGCTGTGCGCGCCGTTCATGATTCCGCTGTTGATGCAGTGGCTCGCTTCCCAGTATGTGTCGGTTCCGGTGGAATCCCTGTTCCTCAATGCGGTTAAGGTGGTGCTGTTCCCGATCGCTCTTGGCGTGATCTGCCATGCCATTTTCGGCGAGAAGATCGAGAAGATCACGGTCGCTCTGCCGATCGTGTCCCAGGTGGCCATTCTGCTTATCATCGGCGTGGTCGTCGCGGCCAACGGTCCGAAGCTGTTCGTGGCTTCCTCGCTGCTTGCCATTCCGGTGGTCATTCTGCACAACCTGTGCGGATATGCGCTGGGCTTCGGCTTCTCCAAGCTCATGTACAAGGTGTATCCGAAGGGCTTCCGTTATGCGCAACAGAAGGCCATCACCTTCGAGGTCGGCATGCAGGATTCCGCGTTGGGGGCGACTTTGGCACTGACGTCGTTCGCGTCCAATCCGTTGGCCGCGGTGCCGTCCACGTTCTTCAGCGTTTGGCACAACATTTCCGGCTCCGTGCTGTCCAGCTGGTGGCGTGAGCATGATGACAGGCATCAGATTCATCCTGATTCCGACAATGGCGAGAAGGGCTCGGCTGCGAAGGCCCGTGAAGACGCCGTCGAAACGGCCAACGGCTGACATTCGTCAGTAGATTTCGTCGTTATATTGCGCATTCCCTGAATCTTTCAAAATGATTCAGGGAATGTTCTATTTTGAGTGGTGTAAACGTGTCATTGTGATGTTTTGTTACATTACGCTGATGTAGACAAAATGATTGAAATTATTGGGATTTAAGGGCGTTTTCACCTGTATTTTTTGTTCGTTTTAAGGTATACTGTAACCGAAGGCCGGAGTTGTGGATCAGTCGAGGATTCGTCAGGTCGCAACGAAGCGTCTATGGCCGCGAGGTTCATGCGCAACGCCTTTAAGATATAACTGAACAATAGCGATTCGAGATGGCGGCGATGGGGTAGTACGGCGAACGCGCCGGGCCGCAAATGCAAAACAGACAACGAGACTGAAGAGTGCGCGCAAGGCGGCGCGTGGCAAAGAAGTGGGAACCTCCTTCCCAGACGGATGGCCCCGGATTCGAAAGGATTCGGGGCCATCCCTTTTGCGACTTGCGACACGGCATGTTGGAATGTCTCGGGAATCCGTATAATAGTAATTCGTGTGTGCCAACGGCATGCCTTATGTAACAGGCGTGCGGGTTGGGATATCCCGGAACTCGATTGCATCACGCGCAGCAATGCGGCGGTGAGAGAGGGATGGGCCATCGGGCCGGTGGACTGTGGCTATCTTCACGATTCAGATGCGTGGAGTGTGGGTGCAGTGCGGCGGTCACACGAAAGCAAGAGAAACCACTGAATCGGAGAATTCAAGTTGCCTACTATTGAACAGCTCGTCCGTAAGGGACGTCAGGCAAAGCCGAAGAAGTCCAAGACTTTGGCACTGAAGGGAAGCCCGCTGCGCCGCGGCGTGTGCACCCGTGTTTACACCACCACCCCGAAGAAGCCGAACTCGGCACTGCGTAAGGTCGCTCGTGTGCGCCTGAGCTCCGGTGTGGAAGTCACCGCTTACATCCCGGGCGAAGGCCACAACCTGCAGGAGCACTCCATTGTGCTCGTGCGCGGCGGCCGTGTCAAGGATCTGCCGGGTGTTCGTTACCACATCGTTCGTGGCGCCCTCGATACCCAGGGTGTGAAGGATCGCAAGCAGGGTCGTTCCCTGTACGGAGCAAAGAAGGCGAAGTAAGAGATATGTCACGTAAAGGACCTTCCAAGAAGCATCAGCTGCTGCCGGATCCGATCTACGGTTCCACCGTTGTGGCACAGCTCATCAACAAGATTCTGCTCGACGGCAAGAAGTCGATCGCTGAAGATATCGTCTACTCCGCTCTCGATATGGTCAAGGAAAAGACCGATCAGGAGCCGGTGGCAGTGCTTAAGCGCGCTCTCGACAACATCCGTCCGTCCCTCGAGGTTCGCTCCCGCCGCGTCGGTGGCGCTACCTACCAGGTTCCGGTCGAAGTGAAGCCGGCTCGTGCGAACACCCTGTCCCTGCGCTGGCTGACCGACTTCTCCCGCGCCCGTCGTGAGAAGACCATGGCTGAGCGTCTGGCCAACGAAATCCTCGATGCCTCCAATGGCCTTGGTGCTTCTGTCAAGCGTCGCGAGGATACTCATAAGATGGCAGAGGCCAACAAGGCCTTCGCTCATTACCGCTGGTAATTAGTCGAGAACGAGAGTTAAGGAACACTCATGGCACTAGACGTGCTCAATGATCTCAACCAGATCCGTAACATCGGCATCATGGCTCACATCGATGCCGGTAAGACCACTACCACCGAACGTATCCTGTACTACACCGGCAAGAACTACAAGATCGGCGAGACCCATGACGGCGCCTCGACGATGGACTTCATGGCTCAGGAACAGGAACGCGGCATCACCATCCAGTCCGCTGCAACCACCTGCTTCTGGAACCGTCAGACCCATGACGAGAAGCAGAAGTTCCAGATCAACATCATCGATACCCCTGGTCACGTGGACTTCACGGCCGAGGTGGAGCGCTCCTTGCGTGTGCTCGATGGTGCCGTTGCCGTGTTCGACGGCAAGGAAGGTGTGGAGCCGCAGTCCGAAACTGTGTGGCGTCAGGCTGACAAGTACGGCGTTCCGCGTATCTGCTTCATCAACAAGATGGATAAGCTCGGCGCTGACTTCTACTACTCCGTCGACACCATCAAGACCAAGCTGGGCGCGACCCCGCTTGTCGTGCAGCTGCCGATCGGCGCTGAGAACGACTTCGCCGGCGTCGTCGATCTGATTCGTATGAAGGCTTACGTCTGGAACGATGTTTCCGGCGATATGGGCGCTCACTACGACACCACCGACATCCCGGCCGACCTGCAGGACAAGGCTGAGCAGTATCGTGCAGAGCTGCTCGACCAGGTCGCAGAGTCCGACGAAGAGCTGCTTGAGAAGTACCTCGAGTCCGGCGAACTGACTGAGGACGAGATCCGTGGTGGCATCCGTAAGCTCACCATCAACCGTGAAGCCTACCCGGTGCTCTGTGGCTCCGCCTTCAAGGACAAGGGTGTTCAGCCGATGCTGGACGCCGTCGTCGACTACCTGCCGAGCCCGGAGGACGTTCCGTCCATCGTCGGTTTCGATCCGAAGGACGAATCCATCGAGATCGATCGCAAGCCGACCACCGATGATCCGTTCTCTGCTCTGGTCTTCAAGATCTCTACCCACCCGTTCTACGGCAAGCTTGTGTTCGTGCGCGTCTACTCCGGCGCCGTCGCTCCGGGCGACACTGTGCTTGACTCCACCAAGGGCAAGAAGGAACGCGTCGGCAAGATCTTCCAGATGCACGCCGACAAGGAGAACCCGGTCGATGCCGCCGAGGCCGGCAACATCTACACCTTTGTGGGCCTGAAGAACATCACCACTGGTGACACCCTGTGCGACGAAAAGGCTCCGATCTCCCTCGAATCCATGACCTTCCCGGATCCGGTGATCGAGGTGGCCGTGGAGCCGAAGACCAAGGCCGATCAGGAGAAGATGAGCATCGCTCTGGCGAAGCTGTCCGACGAAGATCCGACCTTCCAGGTGAAGACCGACGAAGAGTCCGGCCAGACCCTGATCTCCGGCATGGGCGAGCTGCAGCTCGACATCATCGTCGACCGTATGCGTCGTGAATTCAAGGTGGAGTGCAACGTGGGTAACCCGCAGGTTGCATACCGCGAGACGATCCGCAAGGCCGTCATGAACCAGGAATACACGCACAAGAAGCAGACCGGTGGTTCCGGCCAGTTCGCAAAGGTCTTGATGAACTTCGAGCCGCTCAACACCGAAGAGGGCGAGACCTACGAGTTCGTCAACGAGGTCACCGGCGGCCACATCACCAAGGAATTCATTCCTTCCATCGATGCTGGTGTGCAGGAAGCCATGGAATCCGGCGTGCTCGCCGGCTTCCCGGTGGTTGGCGTCAAGGCTACCGTCACCGACGGCCAGGTCCACGACGTCGATTCCTCCGAAATGGCCTTCAAGATCGCAGGTTCCATGTGCTTCAAGGAAGCTGCTCCGAAGGCCAAGCCGGTCATCCTCGAGCCGATCATGGCCGTGGAAGTGCGTACTCCGGAAGAGTACATGGGCGACGTGATGGGCGATATCAACGCCCGTCGTGGTTCCATCCAGTCCATGACCGACTCCACCGGTGTCAAGGTCATCGACGCCAAGGTTCCGCTGTCCGAGATGTTCGGCTACATCGGCGACCTTCGCTCCAAGACCCAGGGCCGCGCAATGTTCACCATGCAGATGGACTCCTACGCTGAGGTTCCGAAGAACGTCTCCGAGGAGATCATCAAGGCCCAGCGCGGCGAGTGACACGCGCTGCCGCTTAAGTGGAAACTGTCTCCAGTCAGCGCTAGTATTTTGTAGCGCTGACTGGGTTCGGGCTCCAAAGTGGCACAAACCCGTCAAACCCAGTAAAATGTAGCGAGTGCCTTGAAGCGAGTTCAAGGCTTACTACGAGACGTCCAGGAGGACAAAACACATGGCAAAGGAAAAGTACGAGCGTACTAAGCCGCACGTTAACATTGGTACCATTGGCCACGTCGATCACGGTAAGACTACCCTGACCGCAGCCATCTCCAAGGTCCTGCACGAAGAGTACCCGGACATCAACCCGGCTTACGACTTCAACCAGATCGACGCCGCTCCGGAAGAGCAGCAGCGTGGTATCACCATCAACATCGCCCACATCGAGTACCAGACCGCTGAGCGTCACTACGCTCACGTCGACTGCCCGGGCCACGCCGACTTCGTGAAGAACATGATCACCGGCGCTGCCCAGATGGATGGCGCTATCCTCGTTGTGGCTGCTACCGACGGCCCGATGGCTCAGACCCGCGAGCACGTGCTGCTCGCTCGTCAGGTGGGCGTGCCGCGTATCCTCGTCGCTCTGAACAAGTGCGATATGGTCGACGACGAAGAGCTCATCGAGCTCGTTGAGGAAGAGGTCCGTGACCTCCTCGACGAAAACGGCTTCGATCGCGATTGCCCGGTCATCCACACCTCCGCTTACGGCGCACTGCACGACGATGCTCCGGATCACGAGAAGTGGGTTGAGTCCGTCAAGGAACTCATGAAGGCTGTCGACGAGTACATCCCGACCCCGACTCACGATCTGGACAAGCCGTTCCTGATGCCGATCGAAGATGTGTTCACCATCTCCGGCCGTGGCACCGTGGTTACCGGCCGTGTCGAGCGTGGTAAGCTCCCGGTCAACTCCAACGTCGAGATCGTTGGTATCCGTCCGACCCAGACCACCACCGTCACCTCCATCGAGACCTTCCACAAGCAGATGGATGAGTGCGAGGCTGGCGACAACACCGGTCTGCTGCTGCGCGGCATCAACCGTGACCAGGTCGAGCGTGGCCAGGTTCTGGCTGCTCCGGGCTCCGTGACCCCGCACACCAAGTTCGAGGGCGAAGTCTACGTGCTGACCAAGGACGAAGGCGGCCGTCACTCGCCGTTCTTCTCCAACTACCGTCCGCAGTTCTACTTCCGTACCACCGACGTCACCGGCGTTATCACCCTGCCGGAAGGCGTTGAGATGGTGCAGCCGGGCGATCACGCTACCTTCGGCGTTGAGCTGATCCAGCCGATCGCTATGGAAGAGGGCCTGACCTTCGCAGTGCGCGAAGGCGGCCACACCGTCGGCTCGGGCCGTGTCACCAAGATCATCGAGTAGTTTCTGCTTGATGTCAAGACACGCTTGAACTAGCGTTTTAGGAAAACCTCCCAAGGCATTTTTGCCGAGGGAGGTTTTCCTATATATGGAAGGCTTACCGACAAAGTATGCACACCGTGGCATAATGAGCAAGGCTCTTTTTAAGCTTTCCCTGTTAGACGAAGAAATAGGTGAGTTAATTTGGCACAGACTACCAATGACATCAAGAACGGTTCCGTCCTGAACCTCGATGGCCAGCTGTGGGCCGTCATCAAGTTCCAGCACGTCAAGCCGGGCAAGGGCCCCGCTTTCGTGCGCACCACCATCAAGAACGTGCTCTCGGGCAAGATCGTCGACAAGACCTTCAATGCCGGCATGAAGATGGAATTCGAAACCGTCGACAACCGCAACCTCCAGTACTCCTACGAGGACGGCGACAATTTCGTGTTCATGGATATGACCACCTACGATCAGATCTACATTCCGAAGACCCTCGTCGGCGACCAGGCCAAGTTCCTGCTGGAAGGAACCGACTGCGTCGTGTCCTTCCACGATGGCACCCCGCTGTCCGTCGAACTGCCGGCTTCCGTGATCCTGACCGTCACCCATACCGAACCGGGTCTGCAGGGCAACCGCTCCAACGCTGGCACCAAGCCGGCCACCGTTGAGACCGGTGCCGAAATTCAGGTTCCGCTGTTCATCGGCGAAGGCGAGAAGGTCAAGGTGAACACCACCGACGGCTCCTACCTCGGCCGCGAGAACTGAGAGTAAGGACGAAAGAAGTTTCATGGCACGTTCCACCGCTCGTAAGAGGGCTCTGAATACGTTGTATGAAGCGGATGAGAAGGGACAGGACATCCTGTCCCTTCTTGCTGAGCGCATTGAGCAGCCCGGCGCCCAGACTCCGCTGCCTGAATACGCCATCGAAATCGTTCGTGGCGTTGCGGAACATATCGCAGCCATCGATTCCACGCTTGACGAGCATTCCACCGGTTGGAAGGTCAAGCGTATGGGCGTTGTCGATCGCAATATTCTGCGTATCGCGGCGTGGGAGATCATGTTCAATGATGATGTTCCCAATATGGTGGCCATCGACGAGGCGCTTGGCCTTGCCAAGACGCTGTGTGATGATGAATCACCGGCATTCATCCACGGTCTGCTCAGCGCTGTCAGCGCTGTCAGCGCTGATGCGGATGCCGTTCAAGTGGATGGGCAACCGACCGAACCTTCAGCTGAGTAAAGCTGAAAGTTAAGCGATTCGGCCGGGTCGCGAGTCCTAACCGGCCGCTATCCTTGGTACGAATACCTTGACTATAAGGGGGTTTTGGTGAACCAGTATGATTCCGAAGCCGTGATGTTTGACCCTCAAGATGCCGTTCTCGTTCTCGAAGACGGACAGGTGTATGTGGGTGAGCCTTACGGCGCGATCGGCACGACCAGTGGGGAGATCGTTTTCGCAACCGGCATGACCGGTTATCAGGAGACGCTTACGGACCCCAGTTACGATCGTCAGATCGTGGTACAGACGTTCCCTCATATTGGGGACACGGGAATCAATGGGGAGGATCCGGAATCCTCGCGAATCTGGGTTGCCGGCTACGTCGTGCGCGATCCTAGCCCGAGCGTGAGCAATTGGCGCGCAACCGGCAGCCTTGATGACGATCTGGAAGCCAACAAGATTGTTGGCATCAGCCATATCGATACCCGTAAGCTGGTGCGTCACCTGCGTTCCGCCGGTGTGATGCGTGCTGCGATTTTCTCCGGTGACGCTTTGCTTGACGACAATGGCAAGCTGCGTACTATCGAATCCATGCTCGACGAGGTTAAATCCACTCCGCAGATGAAGGGGATGAGCCTCTACGACGAGGTCAGCACCAAGCAGGCCTACACCATCGAACCTTGCGGCGAATTCGAAGGCAAGGAGCCGCTGTACACCGTCGCCGCCGTCGATTTGGGCATCAAGGCCATGACTCCGCATCGCATGGCGGAGCGTGGTTGCCGTGTGCATGTGGTGCCATCCACCATCACGTTCGACGAGCTTGAAGCTCTTCATCCTGATGGTGTCTTCTTCTCCAATGGTCCGGGAGATCCGGAACAGGCCGCCCCTGAAGTGGACCTGCTTCGTCAGGTGCTTGATGCAGGCCATCCGTTCTTCGGCATCTGCTTCGGCAACCAGCTGCTCGGCCGTGCGCTTGGCTTCGGTACGTACAAGCTGAAGTTCGGCCACCGTGGCATCAACCAGCCGGTCAAAGACATGACCACCGGCAAAATCGAAATCACCGCGCACAACCACGGCTTCGCCGTCGACGCGCCGATTGGTGAAACCGTTGACGCGCCGTTCGAAAACGGCAAGTACGGCAAGGTGTTCGTCAGCCACATCGATCTGAATGACAACGTGGTTGAAGGCCTGCAGTGTGTCGATATTCCGGCATTCTCCGTGCAGTACCATCCGGAAGCCGCAGCCGGCCCGCACGATGCCGCATATCTGTTCGATCGTTTCGTGGATCTCATGCGTTCCGCCAAGGAGGGAACCCGCAATGCCTAAGCGCACAGACATCAAGTCCGTGATGGTCATCGGCTCCGGTCCGATTGTGATCGGCCAGGCCGCAGAATTCGATTACTCGGGCACTCAGGCCTGCCGCGTGCTTCGTGAGGAAGGCATCCGAGTCATTCTCGTCAACTCCAACCCGGCCACCATCATGACCGATCCGGAAATGGCAGATGCCACCTACATCGAGCCGATCTCCACGCCGATCCTCGAGCAGATCATCGCCAAGGAACGTCCTGACGCCCTGCTGCCGACCCTAGGTGGTCAGACTGCACTGAACGCAGCCATGGCGCTGGGCGAGGCCGGTGTGCTCAAGAAGTACAACGTCGAGCTGATCGGCGCTTCCCTTGAAGCCATCGACCGTGGTGAGGACCGTGAGCTCTTCAAGAAGGTCGTTGAGGAGGCTGGCGCCGAATCCGCACGTTCCGACATCGCCCATTCCCTCGAAGAAGTCGATAAGATCGCTGAGAAGTTCGGCTATCCGCTGGTTGTGCGACCGAGCTTCACCATGGGTGGTCTCGGTTCCGGTATTGCGCACAACGAAGAGGAACTGCACCGCATCGCAGGCGCAGGCATCCATTATTCCCCGACCGACGAGGTGCTGATCGAAGAAGGCATCGAAGGCTGGAAGGAATACGAACTCGAGCTGATGCGCGACAAGAAAGACAACGTCGTGGTCGTCTGCCCGATTGAGAACGTGGATCCTGTCGGTGTGCACACCGGCGATTCCATTACCGTGGCGCCTGTGTTCACTCTGACTGATCGCGAATATCAGAAGCTTCGTGATATCGGCATCGCCATCATTCGCGGCGTGGGCGTCGATACTGGCGGTTGCAACATCCAGTTCGCCATCAACCCGAACACCGGACGCATCATCGTCATCGAAATGAACCCGCGTGTGTCCCGTTCCTCCGCTCTGGCATCCAAGGCAACCGGCTTCCCGATCGCGAAGATCGCCACCAAGCTGGCTCTTGGCTATACGCTCGACGAAATCCAGAACGATATCACGCAGTCCACACCGGCCAGCTTCGAGCCGACTATCGACTACGTGGTCACCAAGGTCCCGCGTTTCGCCTTCGAGAAGTTCCCGGGTGCCGATCCGACACTGACCACCTCCATGAAGTCCGTGGGCGAGGCCATGGCTCTGGCAGGCAATTTCCAGGAATCCCTCGGCAAGGCCATGCGCTCCATCGACAAGCGCCACATGGGCTTTAACTGGGACGGCGACAAGCCCTCCGCACAGGAAGTCGATGAGCTGCTGGACGCCATCAAGGTGCCGACCGAACATCGTTATCTGCAAATCCAGCGCGCCCTGTGGGGAGGCGCCACCGAACAGCAGATCTTCGACGCCACCAAGATTGATCCGTGGTTCATTCGCCAGTTCGAACTCATCAATGAGACAGCTCTTGAAATCAAGGGAGCGGAGAAGCTTAGCCGCAAGCTGTTGAAGAAGGCGAAGCTGGCTGGTCTTTCCGATCTGCAGATCGCCCACCTGCGTCGCTTGGGAGACGAAGGTGAAAACGCGATCCGCGAGCTGCGCTGGTCGTATGATCTTCGCCCGGTCTTCAAGACGGTCGATACTTGTGCCGCCGAGTTTGACGCGGTGACTCCGTACTACTACTCCTGCTATGCGGACGAAAGCGAACTGCGCCCGCGTGAGCGCGAAGCCGTGATCATTCTCGGCTCCGGTCCGAACCGTATCGGTCAGGGCATCGAGTTCGACTACACCTGCGTGCATGCCGTGCAGGAACTGGGCAAGGACTATGACACCATCATGGTCAACTGCAACCCGGAAACTGTGTCGACCGATTACGACATGTCCGATCGCCTGTACTTCGAACCGCTCACCTTCGAAGACGTGCTCGAAATCTACGAGGCCGAAAAGAAGATGGGCCCAGTCAAGGGCGTTATCGTTCAGCTTGGTGGCCAGACCCCGTTGTCTCTGGCAGCTCGCCTGAAGGCTGCTGGCGTGCCGATTCTCGGCACCACGCCTGAATCCATCGATCTGGCTGAAAACCGTGAGCTCTTCGGCGAAGTGCTGAAGAAGGCCGAGATGAACGCGCCTCGCTACGGCACCGCTCTGAGCCTTGATGAAGCCCGTGAAGCGGCACACAACATCGGTTACCCGGTGCTGGTGCGCCCGAGCTACGTGCTTGGTGGTCGTGGCATGGAAATCGTATATGACGATGCCCAGTTGCGCAAGTACGTGGATCGCGCATTGAAGGAAGCCCAGGCCGATACCGTGGTTTCTGGCCGTCTGCCTTCTCCGCTGCTGATCGACAAGTTCCTGCAGGACGCCGTGGAAATCGACGTTGATGCCTTGTTCGACGGCGAGGAGCTGTATATCGGTGGCATTATGGAGCATGTCGAGGAAGCCGGTGTGCATTCCGGCGATGCCGCATGCACCTTGCCTCCGAGCACCCTTTCCGATGATCAGATTCGTCGTCTGCGCGAAGGCACCTATGCCATCGCCAAGGGCTGTGGCGTGCAAGGCCTGATCAACGTGCAGTACGCCTTCATGGCCAACACGCTGTACGTCATCGAGGCGAATCCGCGTGCCTCCCGTACCGTACCGTTCGCTTCCAAGGCGACCGGCGTGGCACTGGCCAAGGCAGCGGCCCGCATCATGGCTGGCGAAACCATTCAGCAGCAGCGTGACAACGACTTGCTGTTGCCTCACGGCGATGGTGGTGATATTCGCCGCGGTCAGCAGGTTGCCGTTAAGGAATCCGTGCTTCCGTTCAAGCGTTTCCGCACGCCGCTCGGCAAGACCGTCGACGTGTTGCTTGGACCGGAGATGCGTTCCACCGGCGAGGTCATGGGCTTTGACCGTGACTTCCCGCATGCGTTCGCCAAGAGCCAGCTGGCCGCTTATGACGGTGGCTTGCCGACAAGCGGCAACGTGTTCATTTCCGTGAACGACACCGACAAGCGTCAGCTACCGTTGTTCGCCGCACGCTTGGTGGAGCTTGGCTTCAACATTTGGGCCACCGAGGGTACCGCATCCGTGTTGCGCCGCTATGGCATCGACTCCAAGATCGTTGATAAGATCAGCGTTCGTATGGATTCCGATCCGGATGATCCAATCACCACCTACCATGCGGAAGGCAGCGTCGGCAAGAATGTCGTACAGCTGATCGAAGAAGGTGCCATCGATCTGATTCTCAACACACCGAACTCCCGTGGCTCCCGTTCCGACGGCTATGCCATCCGTTCGGCGGCCATTGCTGCGGATCTGCCTCAGTTCACCACCATGACGGAATTCTCCGCCGTGTTGATGGCCATCGAGGCTGTGCGCAATAATGATTATCAGATCATGAGCATTCAGGATCATTCCCAGCAGCTGTTCGAGTTGGAAAGCCGTGAGTAATGGTAAGTAGCCTCAGTAGTGAAGAGATGAGTGCCCAGCGTTCGGATTTCGGTCTGCGTCTGAGCAATTCCATGGCCAAATATGGTCCGCTGTGTGTGGGCATCGACCCGCATCGGCAACTCCTTACCGACTGGGGCTACAATGTGGATGCCTTAGGCGCGGAGCTCTACTCCATGCGTATGTTGCAGGCAGCCAATGGTAGAGCGGCGGCCGTCAAATTCCAGTTCTCCATGTTCGAGCGCTACGGTTCGAAAGGCATCGCGGCGCTCGAACGGGTACTGTATGCGGCCCGTCAGATGGGAATCATCACCATTGTCGACTGCCTGCACGGCGGTCTGCCGACCACAGTGTCCGCATTCGCCGACGCCTATTTCAAGCCGGGAGCTCCTCTGCTGGCCGATGCCATCACCTTGCTGCCGTACTACGGCGCACGTTCTTTGGGTGGCGTGATCAACGACGCGCTCAACAACGGTCGAGGCGTGTTCATCGCATCATTGACCTCGAATCAAGAGGGTGCCAGCCTACAGACAGCCATTCGTCAGGCGGGCGAATACAAGGGCAGAACCGTGGCCTACGGCATCGCCAGCACCGCGCAGAAATTCAACAAGGGCAATGACGGTATGGGTTCCGTTGGCTTGATCATCGGAGCCACCATCGGTCAGTGGATCAATGATTCCGGCATCGACCCAGCCAAGTTCACCGGCCCTATTCTGTCTCCGGGCTACGGATGGCAAGGTGCTGAAACCCGCGACCTTAAGACGGTATTCAAAGGTACTAAAGGCAATGTGCTTGTCACCGTATCTCGTTTTATCGCCACACATGGTCCGGATATTGCCTCTCTGAGCGCGGCCACGGAATCCGTGGCGCTCGATATTCGTCAGGCGCTTATCGAAGCGCAGAACGAAATCGATGATGAGGTTTTGGACGACGACGAAGAAGAGTGATCGCGCGTTCTCAAATCCGATGCTGAGATTCCATATTCCATGTTCTGTTGATTGTTATGAAGAATGAGGATGTAATGACTGATTCTCGTCATGGCCGTTTGATTGTACTTTGTGGCCCCGCCGGTGTTGGTAAAGGCACCGTTTTGGGACGCGTACGTGAGCAGCATCCGCAGATCTGGCTATCGGTATCTGCAACGACCCGTAAACCACGTCCAGGCGAGGTGGATGGCGTCAATTACTTCTTCATGACTGAACAGGAGTTTCTCGCCAAAGAAGATGCCGGTGAGTTTTTGGAAACTGCTGACGTCTTCGGTCTTGCTCACTACGGCACGCCCGTGAAACCAGTCGTGGAACATCTCGAACAGAATATTCCCGTCATTCTGGAAATCGACATCCAAGGTGCCCGTAGCGTCAAGCAGCGTGCGGGGGAGTTGGGTCTTGATGTGATGACCGTGTTCATTGCGCCGCCGTCGTTCGAGGAATTGAAACGCCGTCTTGTCGGGCGTGGTACTGAAACCCCGGAACAGCAGGCGAAACGTTTGGAAACCGCGAAAATCGAGCTTGCAGCTGAACCTGAATTTGACAAAGTCATCGTCAATAATGTTGTCGATGATGCTGCAAATGAACTGTGGAATCTTATTGCAACGGAATTCGATCTGTAATCGTAATAATTAAAAATTGCAACATGCGTTCGAATATATCGGGCGCATGTTTTTTTAAAAAAAAGAAAATGAGGATTGCGCAGTAAATAAACTACGCAATCCTCATTATGTATTATTTGAGATTCACCAGAACTCAGGCGAGACCGGAAAGCTTGTCGATCAGCTCCGGATCGCGTGTGGCGCCCTTATCTGCGGAACGGGCGAAGGCCGCATAAGCCTTAAGCGCCTGGGAGACCTTGCGGTCGCGGTGCGCCACATAGCCGTCGCCAGCTTCGAGTTCGGCGCGGCGCTGGGCCAGCTCCTCATCGGTCAGCTCGACATTCACCGTACGGTTCGGGATATCGATATTGATGATGTCGCCGTTCTTGATCAGGGCAATCGGGCCCTTGTTCGCGGCCTCGGGAGCGATATGGCCGATGGCCAGACCGGAGGAACCGCCGGAGTAGCGGCCATCGGTCAGCATGGCGACCTGCTTGCCGATGCCCTTGCCCTTGACGAAGGAGGTCGGGTACAGCATCTCCTGCATGCCCGGTCCGCCCTTCGGGCCCTCGTAGCGGATGACCAGCGCCATGCCGGGCTTCAGAGTATCGTTGAGGATGACCTCGATGGCCTGCTCCTGGGATTCGACGACCAGTGCCGGTCCACGGAAGGTCCAAATCTCCTTCGGTACGCCGGCGGTCTTCACCACGCAGCCGTCAGGGGCGAGGTTGCCGCGCAGCACGGCCAGACCGCCTTCGGTGACAGCCGGATGGTCGATGTCATGGATCGCGCCGTTCACACGGTCGCGGTCGAGGGAATCGAACAGGGTGGTGTGCGTCCACGGATCCGGGGAGACAATGTGGCCCGGAGCGGCCAGATACATCTGCTTGGCCTGCTCGGTGCAGGTATCGCGCATGATGTCCCAGTCGTTGAGCTTGTCTTCCAGTGTCTTGTAATCGATGGAATGCACGTCGCGGTGCAGTTTGCCGGCGCGGTCGAGCTCGCCGAGAATGCCGGTGATGCCACCGGCGCGATGCACGTCGGAGATCTCCCATTCGCCGGACGGCGAAGCCTTGCAGATGCAGGGCACGGTGTGGGAGATGCGCTCGATGTCGTCAAGCGTGAAGTCCACGTCGGCGGACTGCGCCATGGCGAGGATGTGCAGCACGGTGTTGGTGGAGCCGCCCATGGCCACATCCATGGTCATGGCGTTCTCGAACGCTTCCTTGGTGGCGATGGAACGCGGGAGCACGCTCTCGTCATCATCGTCGTAATACTGCTTGGCGATTTTGACGATCTGTTCGGCGGCGCGCTTGAACAAATCCTTGCGGTAGGAGTGTGAAGCCAGAATGGTGCCATTGCCTGGCAGGGCCAGACCGATGGCCTCGGTCAGGCAGTTCATCGAATTCGCGGTGAACATGCCGGCGCAGGAACCACAGGTCGGGCAGACGGTCTTCTCATAGGCGAGCAGATCCTCTTCGTTCAGATTGTCGTCGGCGGAGGCGTACATCACGTCGATCAGATCGGTGTTCTTCTTCACTGTGCCGTCAGGCAGCACGGTCGTGCCGGCCTCCATCGGACCGCCGGAGACGAAGACGGTCGGAATGTTCAGACGCAGCGCGGCCATCAGCATGCCCGGTACGACCTTGTCGCAGTTCGGGATGCAGATCAGGGCGTCGGCGCAGTGCGCGTTGACCTGGTATTCGACGGTGTCGGCGATGATGTCACGGCTCGGTAGGGAGTACAGCATGCCGGTGTGGCCCATGGCGATGCCGTCGTCAACGGCCATCGTGTTGAACTCACGCGGGATGCCGCCGGCTTCTTTGATGGCCTCGGAGATCAGTCGTCCGACCTTGTTCAGGTGCACGTGGCCGGGCAGGAACTCATCGAAGGAATTGGCAATGGCGATAATCGGTTTGCCGAAATCCTTGCCGTCCACGCCAGCGGCACGGTAGAGGGCGCGTGCGCCCGCGAATACTCGTCCATTCATCAGTTTTGCAGATCGCATTTCCATGTTCTCTATTGTGGTAGTTAAGTGGGACACGCGTTTTGTCAAGAGTCACTATGTGGAATTTCCAGAAGCGTTACATTCGCGAGCGTTGACGAAGATGCTTGCGTTTGCCGAAAACATGAGAGAAAGGGCTTGAATCAGGTCCAGTGGCGGCCCTATACTTGAGACTTTGAAAAAGAAGCTTTTGGCTTATCTGATGATTGGGAGATAATCAATATGGCATTCGGCACTCAGCCAACCCCGACCGGTCTTGCGGAACCGCCGATCGATGATTTGATGGAGCATGCTGACTCCAAGTATGCACTGGCTATTTTCGCAGCCAAGCGTGCCCGTCAGATCAATTCCTATTTCACCCAGCTTAACGAGGGCTTGCTGCAGAACGTCGGTCCGCTGGTGGAATATCAGAATCAGGAGAAGCCGCTGTCCATCGCCTTCCGTGAAATCAATGAAGGTCTGCTTGAGGAGACCCTCGGCGAAGACGATCTGACCGAAGGCAACTGACGCGACGGCTCTTGAACAAGAGTCGAATCTCGAATTTTCATTCGCCCCGATACCTGAGCGGTGCGCTTTGAATAGTCCACAATGAAACTATTGATTGCGTATGCGAAGGACGGGGCGTTTTTCGTAGCAATCAGAAGGGACGAACGTGTGGGGCGTTCGTGAAAGGAGCAGCCAGATGGCTGAATTGAAGTTGATTTCCGCTGAGTCGGTAACGGAGGGGCATCCGGACAAGGTCTGTGATCAGATTTCCGATGCGATTCTTGATGATATGCTTGCTCAGGATCCGCAGTCTCATGTCGCTGTGGAGACGTGCGCCACTGTCGGTCAGTTCTTCGTGTTCGGAGAGGTGACGAGTGATGGGTATTCTGACATTCAGAACATTGTGCGTTCTGTGGTGCGTAATATCGGCTATACCAGTTCCCGTGTCGGTCTTGATGCTGATTCTTGCGGTGTGACCGTGTCATTGACCGAGCAGAGTTCCGAAATCAATCAGGGTGTGGCTCGTTTGAGTGGTGAGGCGGAATCTCAGGCATCTCGCGAGCAGCGCTACGAAGCACAAGGTGCCGGCGATCAGGGTGTGATGTTCGGCTATGCATGCGATGAGACCGATGCGTTGATGCCATTGCCGATTTACTTGGCGCATCGTTTGGCATATCGTCTTACGCAAGTGCGCAAGAATGGCGAAGTGCCTCACCTGCGTCCGGATGGCAAGACCCAGGTGACCATCGAATATGATGAGAATGATGTTCCTGTTCGTCTCGATACGGTGCTGGTTTCCACTCAGCATGATCCGGAAGTCGATCAGGCATGGCTTAAGGAGCAGCTGACGGAGCATGTGATTCGTCCGGTGCTCGACGATGTGCTTGCCGATCGTGTGGCGCATGATGAATATCGCGTGCTCGTTAATCCGACCGGTTCGTTTGTGCTTGGCGGTCCTGCCGCGGATGCCGGTTTGACCGGTCGCAAGATCATCGTCGACACGTATGGTGGTGCGGCGCATCATGGCGGCGGCGCGTTCTCCGGCAAGGATCCAAGCAAGGTGGATCGTTCCGCGGCCTATGCGGCACGTTGGGTGGCCAAGAACATTGTGGCCGCTGGCCTCGCGCATAAGGTTGAAGTGCAGGTGGCGTATGCCATTGGCGTGGCCGACCCGGTGTCCATCAATGTGGACACGTATGGCACTGAAATTGGTGTGACCCGCGAGCAGATTCAGCAGGCTGTGCGCAAGGTGTTTGACCTTCGACCGGCCGCCATTATCGACGAGCTCGACCTGAAGCGTCCGATCTATTCCAAGACCGCTGCTTACGGTCATTTCGGACGCGACGACGCTGATTTCACCTGGGAAGCCACCGATAAGGTCGACGAGCTGAAAGCCGCCATCAAGGGCTGAGTTACCCTTGAATCATGAGTACTGAGGATGCCGAACAGCTGGCGCTTGACGGGCTTGCCCCGCGCAAACGGCGCAAACGTGCGCCTGCGCCCAAAACGCCGGCTGCCGAGCATCCCATCGCCCAGGTGGTGCTGGACATTCAAGCCACCCATTTGGGGCAAACCTTCGACTATTACGTCGAGGAGAAATATTCCGAAGATGCACAACCTGGCGTAATGGTGCGCGTGCGTTTCGGAGGGCAACGGGTTAACGGCATTGTATGGAACAGAACTGACACCAGCGAAACCCCGGAATCGTCGTTGAGATTCATTGAACGAGTGGTCTCCGATCGTGTGCTGGTGCCTGCGTCCATGCGGAATGACGCTACGCTTATCGCGGATGCGTTCGGTGGAACACGAGCCAACATCCTACGTTTGTCGGTGCCTGCGCGCGTGGCGCGAGTCGAACAGGAGCAGCGCCTCGGCAATCGGACGAATATCGAAAAAAACAGGCGCAGGGAGTCGCTCGCCAAGGCCGAACGGGAATCATACGAACAACTGCAACGGCAATACGGCAATATCAATCTGCTTCATGAAGCATTGGAATCGCAACGTTTTCAATCGTTCGTGTTCGATCCGCTTCCAGGTGCCGATCATTGGCGGCAGTGTGCGGCATGGATGGTGGTTTCGGCGCTGTTGCAGGGTAAACCGGCAGTGCTGGTGCTGCCGACCATGCGTGAGATTGAGGATATGGCTGAGACCCTGCAGGCTATTGGCTTGCGCCTTTTCGCACCGATGCAATCCTCCAATGGAGCGTATGACGGCGATTTCGCCATTCTGAATGCGCAGATGGCGCCGGCGGAACGGTATCGTGCCTATCTGGCCATCTGCGAGGGGCAGGTTCGGTGCGTGATCGGCACGCGTGCGGCGATGTATGCTCCGGTGGACGGCAATGCGTTGTTCTTCATACTCGACGACGTGTGCTATCAGGATGCCGATGGCATGATGCCATACGCCAACGCTCGTGGAGTGCTGCGGTTGCGCGCGAAATCGCATAACGGTGTGTTCGTTGCGATGGCCAATGCGCGCAGTGTGCAAAGCCAGTGGGAGACCGATGCGGCGCACGTCAGAGCCACTCAGGTCAGCGGTTTCAGCACGCCTATTCATGCGTTTCCTGCGGTGACCAAGGAGGCAAGTCCGTGGATTCGTTGGCTCAACCGCGATGAACTGGCGAGACTTGCGGATGCAACCATTGGCGCGCGTGTGCCGCACACCGCGGTGCGAGTGTTGTCGAAGGCGTTGGAAAGCGGCCCGGTGTTGTTGAGTATTCCGCAAGACGGCATCAGCGAGGCATTGAGCTGTGCGAAATGTCACCGACAGGCGAGATGTTCGTATTGCACCGGGCCTTTGGAACGATTGTTGGACGGGTCCGTGCGATGCCGCTGGTGTGGTTCCGCCACAGTGCAATGGGCTTGCCCGGCATGCCAGGGCGAGCGCATGCGAGTGGTTCGTGTCGGGGCCGCGGGAACTGCACAGGAACTGAGCCGGCTGTTTCGTGGCGTTCCTATTGTGCTTTCAACGCCGAGCCAGCCGCGTGGCATTGTTCCCGATATTGGATTTACGCCGCAGCTGGTCATCGCCACTCCCGGTGCCGAACCCCGTGTGCGTGGGCGGAATCCTTCGGAGTGTGAATACCGTGCTGTGGCCATTCTTGACGCATGGACCAGCCTGTACGCGTTCGGTATCGACGCGGGCGTAGACACGTTAACGTCGTGGATGCGTGCGGTTTCGCTATGCGCGCCGCGAATCAGGGGAGGTCAGGCACTGCTGATCGGAGAAACCGATCCCACGCTTGCCCAATCGTTGATGCTTTGGAATTCAACGTTGTTGGCGCAAACCGAACTACAGGAACGTGAGCAGACGGCATTGCCCCCAGTGTTCGCCGCTGCCTGCGTGTGGGGCCGCCGTGACGCGGTGAAAGCCACGTTGGAGCGGATTGGTGCATTGGGCGGGGGAGATATGTCTACCATCGAAACCGCCGAAGGCGTACTGCCGTCCGTATTGGGGCCGGTGCCCATTCCGCAGCCGCGAACCATTGATTCACGTGAGTTGGAAGGTACTGCGGATCGTGTCAAGGCCGTGGTGCGTGTGCCGCAAAGCCGACGTGGCGAATTGGCGTTGCGTTTGCGCTCCGCCAGTGCCCGCCATGTGGCCGCTCGTGAGCCCGGTGAGCTGCGTTTCCAGCTTGATCCGAAGGAGCGAATCTGACGCACGTCCCCTCGCCGTGAAAAACTAGATAGGTTGAAGTTCGGCATAAGGCCGTATGGCATGAATGGAGGATCATATGAAGGGCTGGCCAGGAGAGCCTGACATGGAGTACGACGTGCTCATGGCAGACGGCGAAGCCGCGGCGAATGCGGGCAAACCGATCACCGATGTGATTTTCGATTTCGGCAATGTGCTCATCTACTGGGATCCGGTTGCCGTGATGGCGCCACGGTATAGCGACGAGCTTGTTGAGCAGTTCCTTGACAACGATATTTCCGGCTTTTATGACATCAATGACGAGTTGGATTGTGGCATGTCGAACGATGGTGGTGTCGCCTTGATGCGTGAACGTCACGGAGACAAGTGGGCCGACATGCTGCAGTACTATCTCGACAATTTCGTTGACTCGCTGACCGGCGTGGTGCCGGGCGCTCGCGTGCTCATCAATGATTTGAAAGCTGCCGGCGTGCGCGTATGGGGATTGAGCAACTGGCAGAAGGACCTGTTCCCGATCGCGCTTGAGAATTTCGATATTCTGCGCAGTCTTAACGATCGTGTGGTTTCGGGGTACATTTCCCTGCGCAAGCCCAACAAGGATATTTACGAGTTCGCGTTGCAGCAGTTCGGCATTGACGCTTCCGGCGCGGTATTCGTGGATGATAAGGCCATGAATATCGTAGGTGCGAACAATGCTGGCATTCGCGGCGTTCGATTCAAGGATTCGCGTGCATTGCGTGCGTTGCTCATCGATGCAGGTGTGAAGATTCCTGCAGTGCGCCAGGCATAGTGTTGGTGCGTCGCGTTCCCCTGTTGCACACGCTGCTGATATGTGTGCTGTTGATATGACGGAATGATTCCACGATGATAACGATGTGAATGAGGATTTGATAAGGAGGACTTTCTATGCTGAAAGTGCTGTTTGCCGGTACTCCGGATGTTGCTGTGCCGTCGTTGAAGATGCTGGCTGAAGACACCGAGCATTTTGAAGTGGTCGCCGTGCTCACCCGACCGGATGCGCCTACCGGTCGTGGACGCAAGTTGGTGCCGAATCCCGTGAAGCAGGCCGCTCTTGAACTTGGCCTGCCGGTGATCGAATCCGATCCGAGCGAGGAAACCTTCATTTCCGAACTGTCGGCCACCGGAGCTCAGGCTGCCGCAGTGGTGGCGTACGGCAAAATCCTGAAGCAGGATGTGCTCGACGCGTTGCCGATGGGCTGGTATAACCTGCATTTTTCGCTGCTTCCGCAGTGGCGTGGCGCGGCTCCTGTGCAGCGTTCCATTTGGGCCGGCGAAAAGGTGACTGGTGCCACGGTGTTCCGTATTGTGCGCGCCATGGATGCCGGTCCGATTCTGGCGCAATCCACCGTGGAAATTGGAGCGCACGAAACTGCCGGCGAGCTTCTGAACCGTCTTGCCGAAGATGGATCGCACCTGCTTGCCGCATCGTTGCAGGCCATGGCCGACGATCAGATCGCTCCGGTGGAGCAGTCTGCCGGCGCATATGAGGTGGCTCAGAAGATCACCGTTGAAGACGCGCATATTCGTTTCGACATTCCCGTGTTCGCGGTGGATCGTCAGATTCGGGCCTGCACACCCAATCCGGGCGCATGGTGCGAACTGCATGCCAACGCTGAAGCCGAACCGACCATACTGCACGTGCTTCGAGCGCAGAGCGCCGATATGGGCAATCCCAACACGCCCTCTTCGCTTGAGCCGGGGCGGATCGTGGCCGGAAAGAAGAACGTATGGGTGGGCACTTCCTCAGATCCTCTGGAATTGCTTGAGGTCAAAGCCCAAGGCAAAAAGGCCATGCGTGCCGCCGACTGGGCGAGAGGTGCTCATCTCGACGGCGCCTACTGCAAGTAAAGTCGGAAACAGGTAGGCCGTATAAAGTTGCCGTGTGAATCTCATGATTTCACACGGCAACTTTTGCTATATCAAGCTTGTGATACTGCGGTTCGAATCATCAGAAGAGTTGAAGCTTGGCAAATCAACGAAGAAAATCAAGAATCCGCATCAAATCGCGTTCGTTCACACGATGTGGAGCGTCCGCCTGAACCGCAGGCTTGGCGCAGAACGCCACACCGAGCCCGGCGGCATGAATCATCGGCAGATCATTGGCCCCATCACCAACCGCAACAGTCTGGTCCATACTGATGCCCATGTGTGAAGCCCAATCATACAGCGACTGCAACTTCACATCTTTCGTAATAATATCGCCAAGCACACGGCCGGTCAGACGGCCATCCGCGGCTTCCAAACGATTCGCAATCCAAAAATCAAGATGTGCGTCGGTGGCAAGACGATCCACGACTTCATGAAAACCGCCGGAAACCACGCCGACCTTCCAACCATGCGCATGCAAGGCATCAATCAAATCGAGCGCACCGTGCGTAAAATGCACACGACGATATACATCATCGAATACCGAAGTCGGCAAATCCCTCAGCAATGCGACGCGAGCCTGCAATGCCTCACGAAAATCAAGTTCGCCATTCATCGCGCGTGCGGTAATCGACGCAATCTGTTCGCCAATTCCAGCAGCGGCGCCCAACTCGTCGATGACTTCCTCGTCAATCAGTGTGGAATCCACATCCATGACCAGCAGACCCGGCTGAGAAAGGGTGGGCGTGGGTGCGATGTTCGGCGATTCTTGTTCAAGCATGGTTTTGATTGTCGGAAATCATGCGGACAATGAGTATTCTTAATGGGTGAATGTATGAGACGGTTGCATTCCGGTTTGGGTTTGTCGGAGTGTTCCCGCGTGTTGGAAGTGGGGTCTGCATGGATCGGCGTGACGATACGTTGGCATCATTGGGCGAGGCAAACGATCAGTTGATGGCCAAGAACCATGCGCTGGCCAAGGCATTGAACCGCGCCACTCAGGAGCTCACCAAAGCCAAAGCGCAACTGAACCAGTTGGCCGGTCCTCCCATGACCTTTGCCACCATGGTGCGCGTGTATTCCGCTCGAACGGACGAACAGGGTGTACAGCGTGCCAGCGCCGAAGTGATTTCCGGTACGCGACGCATGATTGTGCCGGTTGCGGCGAATGTGCAGGCGTCCAGGCTTGAGGCGGGACGTACCGTGCTGCTCAACGAAAACATGGTGGTGGTTTCGCAGGCTGACACCGACACGTTGGGTGCAGTGCGTACGGTGAAGCAGGTTATTGATGATGGACGATTACTGGTAGCCGACAATGGCGGTAATGTTGCATTGGTCCGCCGTTCGGGCACGTTGGCGAAGGCTGTGATCAATGTGGCCGATCGTGTTACGGTCGATTCGTCCATGCGATTCGCGTTTGCGCTGGTTCCCGCGCAGAATGACGCTGATCTGGTGCTTGAGGAAGTGCCGGATGTCACGTTTGCCGACATTGGCGGTTTGGACGAGCAGATCGAACGCATTCGCGATGCCGTGCAAATGCCGTTCCTGCATCGTGAACTGTTTGAACGGTATGATTTGAAGCCACCGAAAGGTGTGCTGCTGTATGGGCCTCCGGGCAATGGCAAAACCTTGATCGCCAAGGCCGTAGCCAATGCGCTTGCCGAAGGCGCGGCCGGCGGCAGGGGTGTGTTTCTGTCGGTGAAGGGGCCGGAACTGCTCAATAAGTTCGTGGGCGAGTCGGAACGGTTGATCCGCATGATTTTCAAGCGTGCGCGCGAACGTGCCGCGGAAGGCAAGCCGGTGATTGTGTTCATCGATGAGATGGATTCGTTGCTGCGCACGCGTGGATCTGGAGTGTCATCGGACGTGGAAACAACCATTGTTCCGCAATTTTTGGCCGAACTTGACGGTGTGGAAACGCTTGACAATGTTATGGTGATTGGCGCATCGAACCGTATCGACATGATTGATCCAGCCGTGCTTCGCCCTGGACGTTTGGACGTGAAGATTCGTGTGGAACGTCCGAAATTGGCACAGGCGGCGCAGATCATCCGCCATTATCTGACCGATGACCTGCCGCTGGCGCCGGGACTGGATGCGAAGGCCCTGATTGGCGTGCTGGTCAACGACATTTATGCCAACGACGAACATCGGCATCTGTGCGATGTGCGTGATGAGCATGGCCAATGGCATCCGGTATATCTGGCAGATGTGGTGTCTGGAGCGGTGTTGAAGAACATTGTGGATCGTGCCAAAACCCGCGCCGTGAAGATCTCCATTGAGGATGGCCAGCCCGCGGCGATCGGTGTCGACTTGCTGGCCAAAGCAGTCGACGAGGAATTCATGGAAACCCAAGATGCGGTGCTGGATGCCGATCCGGAGCAGTGGAGCCGCATCAACGGTTTGGATGCCGGGCATGTGACCAGCATCCGCCAGGTGGCGTAATGCCGTCGAACAATGTGAAAACAGACGAAAGGAAGTCATATCGATGAGCGTTCGTCGAATTATGGGCACGGAAACCGAATATGCGGTCTCGGCGCCGAAACTTGGGCATTACAATCCCGTGCAATTGTCGTTTGACGTGGTTGGGGCCGCGGCGAACGAACGAACTAAGCATATCCGCTGGGATTATCGGCAGGAAGACCCCATCAACGACGCGCGAGGCACCAGACTGGAACGCGCCGCGGCACATCCCGACCTGCTTACCGACGCGCCGCAACTCAACATCACCAACGTGATCGCAGCCAATGGCGGACGTGTGTATGTGGATCATGCGCATCCGGAATACTCGTCTCCCGAAACCAATGATCCTTTTGATGCCGTGCTCTATGACCATGCCGGAGACTGCATCATGCGCGTCTGCGCACGCAAAGCCAGCGAACAGACCGGCACCGCAATCGTGCTGCATCGCAATAACGTCGACGGCAAAGGCGCAAGCTGGGGCACTCACGAAAACTACATGATGCTGCGTTCGGTGCCATTCAACCAGGTTGCGAAACTCATGACGGCCCATTTTGTGGCGAGGCAGATCTTCACGGGATCAGGTCGCGTCGGCATTGGCGAGCGGAGCGAAACCACAGGCTACCAGCTCAGCCAACGTGCCGACTACTTCCATATGAAAGTCGGTTTGCAGACCACGTTCGACAGGCCGATCATCAACACGCGGGACGAATCGCATAGCACCGACGAATATCGCAGACTGCATGTGATTGTCGGCGACGCAAACCGTATGGATGTGCCGCAAGCGCTGAAGCTTGGCACCACCAGCATGCTGCTTTGGCTGCTTGAACATGCCGAAGAGGCGGGATTGAACATGGATGAGGCCTTGAAGCCGGTCACTCTTGCCGATCCGGTGCACGCCATGCATGAGGTGTCGCACGATCTTACATTGGGTGCCGCGTTGCCGCTGGAATACGGCGGCGAAACCACGGCATGGCAGATCGAAGTCACATTGCGTTCCCTGGTGTATGCCGCCTCGGCCGTGGTGTATGGGACCGATGCGTCTGGCGAACCGGCGTGGCCGGACCGCTCCACCCGCAACATCATGGTGATGTGGGGGCAGGCGCTCGCCGATGTGGCGGCCATTCGCCATGCCGACGATGATATGCGACTTGCGATGCGTGGGGAAGCTTCCCGTGTCGAATGGCTGTTGAAATGGCAGTTGTTGGAGAAGCTGCGGCGTAAGATCGGCTCTGGCTGGGATGATGCGCGCATCGCGGCCGTTGATTTGAAATGGGCTGCGATCGATCCCGTCGATTCGATTTTCGATCGGTTGCGTGACCAAACGGAACGTCTGGTCACGGACGAGCAGTTGGAACAGGCTTCGGTTGAAGCGCCATCGGCTACTCGTGCGTGGTTGCGTGCTGAGATTATTCGTCGCTTCCCCGAGCAGGTCGTGGCTGCGTCATGGTCTCATCTCACCGTGCGTCATCGAACGATTGGTGATAATACCGTGGAGAATCCGATGGTCTCATTGGATATGTCAGACCCTCTGAAATATAGCAAATCTCAATGTTCTGGCTATTGTGAACGTGTCCAAGATGCGGCATCGATTTTGGAAATGTTACGGTGAAATGCTATCTGTGCGGGTAACATTGCCATCAATTGGTCGCGAAGAACGACCATTGACAACAGGTAACATCATCCCGGTATTTTGAGGAGAGGACGTGCCGGGACTGTACAGAGGAAACGAAAAGGCATATCTATGGAACTGAGGCAAATCGCCCTCGAAGTCGCACGCATCCTGCAGGACGCAGGCAAGCATGCGTTGAGCGACCAGACGAATCCGCGCGACATGAGAAAACTGGAAGCGTCCGAAGACTGCTTCCACTTCACTTCAAACACCGACGAGCGCCTACAGCAGTTCATCAGCAACCGTCTGACCTATGTCGACGTGTTCGATGGCTTCTGGCAGCTGAGGCCGGAGCAGTGTTATCCCGGCCAACGATACTGGTGCGTGGGCGGCATCGACGGCGTGATCAATTTCGCACGCAACATGCCGGAATGGACCATCACCGTGACATTATTCGAATTCAACGACCGGTGCTCCGCACAGCCGATTCTTTCGGTCGTGCACGCTCCGGCGTTGGGATTGACGTATCTTGCGGTGCGTGGATCCGGCGCGATCCGTATTCGCAGGACCCCGCTGGGAGACAAACGCGAGAAAATCATTCCTTCAACCGCCTCATCCCTCGATGGTTCGGTGGTGAGTTTCGGCATGTCCCCGGTATCGTCCGAATCGCAGCGCGCGCTCGATGTGGTGGCGAAGATCGCCGGGCGTCCTGCCGATATTAAACGTGTCGGCCCGGCGTCCCTTGATTTGTGCAAGGTGGCCGACGGCACGTACGACGCGTATTTCGAACCGCACTTGCATGAGTGGGACGTGCCTGCCGTGTCCGCCGGTGCCATGGTGATTTGGGAGGCTCAAGGCCATCTGACCCAGTGGAACGGCGAAGGCGTTCACTGGCGTCAGGAGAACGATGTGGTGGCCACCAACGGCCTGATCACCAACGATCTGAGCCAGTATTTGGCATAGCGTTGCATGCTGCGCCACACCTGATATAAGGTGTGGCGCAGTGTTTTTTGTAGATTTGCAACCGGGAGTTACAGGGAGGAACGTCATGCCTCAGGAATTTGAACAGGCTCAATCCGCATCCGCAGGTCAAGAGGTGGGTGACATTGTCGAATCCGCCGGTGTGCAAGTCGACGAAACCACTGATGCGTTGGATGCCGTGCTTGACGATATCGAATCGGTGCTCGAGTCCAATGCCGAGGAATACGTCGGTAGTTTCGTGCAAAAAGGCGGCGAGTGATGCCACAGCTGCGAGACAGCGGCAATCATTCCTCGTCTCCGCTTGATGCGGGAACGTTGCGTGAGGTTCATTCTTTCGCTCGTATTTTCGGCATTGAAACCGAATATGGCGTCAGTGTGACTGGCGCGGATGCGCCATGCGACGCCAGCCAGACGGCAATGATGATGTTCCAGCCGATCGTTGCCTCCGCGCGATCGACCAATACGTATATTGAAAACGGTTCGCGACTGTATCTTGATGTCGGCTCGCATCCCGAATACGCCACGTCCGAGGCCTGCGATCCCATGGATGCTCTGGCTGTGGATGCGGCTGGCGAACTGGTGATGCGTGACCTTGCGCAGGATGCCCAGCAGAGGCTCCGTTCCACTCACGGGGCGCATGCCACAGTGCATGTGTTCAAAAACAACGTGGATTCCGCGGGGCATTCGTTCGGATGCCATGAAAACTACTTGGTACGACGTTTTGTACCGTTGGAAGTCATCGAACACGAATTGCTGCCGTTTCTTATCACGCGTCAGGTGTTCACTGGCGCAGGCAGGGTGACGGAATCGGGTTTCCAGATCACGCAGCGCGCCGATTTTCTGGATGAGGCCGTTTCGTCGGCCACCACAAGATCGCGTCCAATGGTCAACACCAGGGACGAACCGCACGCTGATCCCGACGCTTTCCGGAGACTACATGTGATCATCGGCGATTCAAATCGTTCCCAATGGGCCACGATGATGAAGCTTGCCACCACGCATCTGGTGTTGTGTGTCATTGAACAGGCGGGGCGTGAAGGGCATGAATCGGGATTCTCACGTTTCGCGTTCACGGATCCCGGCGCTGCCAATCGTGCAGTCAGCCATGATCTGAGCGGCGTGAATGCGTCGTTCGACATGGCCGACGGATCGACGTTGCAGGGTGGTGCCGTAGCCATGCAGGAACGTTATCTGCAGACTGTGGAACAGTTCGTGGATGAGCATCCGGAAGTGGCTTCGTCGTTGCCTCGCACCGATGTGCACGATGTGATTCGTCTGTGGCGCAATGCGTTGGAAACATTCCGTTCCGGCAATGTGGATGCCTTGAGCGGCAAGGTGGACTGGGTGTGCAAGCATCGCCTGTTCGAAGCGCTGCGTACCCGTTCCGGTGGGAAGGTTGCACAGTGTAAATTGGAGCAACTGGATTTGGATTATCATGACGTGGCCAACGGCACGTTGTATGACTCGTTGCTTCGTCGTGGGGCTTTGTGTTCATTGATTGGCGATCGGCAGGCTCAGAAGGCCCGCACCACGCCTCCGGCAGATACACGTGCCGCATTGCGTGGCAGGTTTGTCTGCGCGGCCAAGGCGTATGGCGCGCAGTATTCCTGCGATTGGACCAGGTTGTCGTTGCAGACGCCGCAGAAGATGGACATGGTCTTGCTCGATCCATTTCAATGTGAAGGGAACGAGGATTTCCAGGCCATGCTTGATGCTTTGGCATAGATGGTCTGCATGCATCTACGAGAGTGGGGCACGGTCGAGGTTTATGGACCGTGCCCCACTCTCGTATTCGTGTTCCGCTATTTCGTTACGTGATTCTAAAGCGGTTAGTGTCGTTTTAGACCGATTCAAGTCAGGCTTCACCGCGGTATTTCGCCATCATCTGCGATTGCAGCTGCTGCGCGCTTGGCGGCGTCCATGTAATGGCGTCCGCACCCGCTTCGATGGTAGCGAGAATGCGTTCTTCGGAACCGCCTCCTGATGCGAGAATCGGGATTTCCGGGTGATGCATGCGGATGCTTGCCACAACCTGAGCGGTGCGTGCGCCTGCCGCCACATTGATGATAGCCGCGCCGGCAAGGATCTTGCATTCGGTGATCTCATCGTCTTCTGTGACTGTGGCGATGACTGGAATGTCAACCATCAACATGGTGGTCTCGATGGTTTCCGCAGGAGCTGGCGCATTGATGACAACGCCTGCCGCGCCTTGCATTTCGGCTACCATAGCCAATTCGGCCACACGTGGACCTGTGGTGGTGCCACCGCCCACGCCCACGAACAACGGCATTTGGGCTACAGTGAGCAGCGCTTGTGTGATAACCGGCTCGCCGGTGAACGGGTAGACGGCGAGAATGGCGTTGGCATTGGTGTTGCGAATAATCACGGCATCGGTGGTATAGGCGAACGATTTGAGAGTATGGCCTTTGACTGTGATGCCGCCGCAATGCTGCGATATGACTTCGGGCACTCGCGCATTGGGGGAGGAGAGACGACCTTCGACGCGCGCGGTTCCATAACGGGTGCGTGACACGTGAGGCGTCACGGAATGCTGTTCCACGGCCACGGCCTCACTTGGAGCGAATAGGGATCGTTTGCCGATACGAATTGGTTTGGGGTCGTTTGCCTCGGGAGTGGCCTCCTGCTCGTCGCTCATTCCCGCACCTCCGTGTCTGTGTGATTCAGCATAAGAAATTCATGGATGGCTTTGCGTCGTTCCGCGTACTCTTCGTCGAGGAGTCTGGTGTCGGTGTTGTCGATGATACGCCGCAGAAGTTCGCTGAGAGTGGAAAGCTCCTCTTCGTTCAGACAGTCAAGCATATGCGCTGCCGTGCCTGATGATTTTGGAAGCTGCTGTAGTGGCGCCACGCCCCGACGGGCCGCTTCGACGTTGCGTACCCGTGTCGCGGCGCGAAGCACGCTCTGTGTGCGCGTCGCCTTGAGCTTAGTGTGCAGTATCAAGATGTTGAGTTCGTGCAGTTGGTTGATGACTTCTTTGCGTTGGTCGGTCATGAGATTCCCCATCTATATGGACACGATGTCTAATATGCATAGTCTAGCGCAGAATCAACCTGAGAAACGGTTGCATGCGGGAATCAGAAAAAACAGATGCCCCGACCATCGTGGTCGGGGCATCTGATCGTCCATCATCGCAATGATTACTTGGTGACAGCCTTCTTCAGCAGGGAACCGGCGGAAATGCGAACACCGTAGGTTGCCGGGATCTCGATGGTTTCGCCGGTGCGCGGGTTGCGTCCGGTGCGTGCGGCGCGCTTGACGCGCTCAGCGGAGAACAGGCCGGTCAGCTTCAGGCCTTCGCCGGACTGCATTGCCTCGACGAACACGTCCTGGAAAGCGTTCACAGCTGCCTCAGCCTGTGCCTTGGTCAGGTTAGACTTCTGAGCGATCTTCGAGACGAGATCAGACTTGTTGTATGCCATAAAGCATCCTTCTTGGATCAGGGGACATTCTGATTACGAACATCCACGTTCTTTATGATATTAGCGCACTATTATGAGGGAAACGGCATTTTATAAGGGCTTTGGGCGCTTTTTTTATAAATAGGGGGTAAACCGAAGCGTACGGGGGCGTTTGTCAGATCAAATTGTGCCTGTCGAGCCATTTCATAGCCAGCGCGCCGACCGGAATTCGCAGCCAGTAGAAGGCGATTCGGTAGACGAGAGTAGCGGACACGGCAATGGTGGAGGGAATGCCCACGGCGGTGAACGCCACCGACAGCGCGGCTTCCACGGCACCCAGACCACCAGGTGTGGGAACTGCGGACCCCAAAGTATTGGCAAGCAGGAAGATGAACGTGGTCTCTATGGGATTCGTGTGATACCCAAACGCCATCAACGCGGCCCAGAAGCCCAGTCCGGTCGCAAGGTTGAGCACCAAAGCGCCCGCTATGCCGAAAGCCAGTTCCTTCGGACGTGCGAGAACGTCGACTAGATTGCGTGCGTAGGCCTTTGCCATCGGAAGATATTTCTCGGTCACCAAATGACGTACCGGAGGAATCGCCATGGCCGCCGATACGACCAGCGCGACGAGGGCGATCACCATGATCAGCGTATTCGTCGGAATCATGCCGGACAAGGTATTGCGCCCCGTGAACAGGCCGATCATCAGCAGCAGCACGATGGTGGTGCCTCCCTGCACGGCCCAGACCGCGCTCATAACCGCCGTCGCAGCGGTGCTACGATAGCCGCTTTTACGTAGGAACTGAAGGTTGACGAACGCGGGACCGACACCGGCCGGCATGGAAACGGCGGTGAAGCCGGATGCCATTTGAGAGCAAAACAAGCCGATCGTATTGCGCTTGTCAGAATCCATGAACACACCCAAGGTGATGGCGGAACCTAGCCATGCGATAAAACCGAGAGCAACGCAAACCAAGGCCATAGCAAGATTCGCGTCTCTGACCGCTTTGATCATCTCGGCCGGCTGTATCTGTGTGAACACCACATATACGGCAACCACCAGCAAGGCGATGGCGAAGAAGGAACGGAAGCTGAATCGCGATAGCGTGACCTTTTCCATCGAATCCGCAACATCCTGCGGGGCGAGCGCGGAAATCCGTGTACGTAGATCGGAAAGCATCTTCTTATCCCAACCCGGCAGAGTGCGCGTCGCGGCGGGAACGGCGGCTTTTTGCACAAAAGGCGCCAGATTGATGAGCTGCTCATCGCCCCAGGTCCTGCGAGCGCAGGCGATCGCACGGTCGACGCCGTTCAATGTCGCAAGCAATACGAGAAGCTGTACTTTGTCAAGGGCGAAGTTTGGCGATGCGCTGCCGTAGTCGCCATTCTGCCATCCGGCAATTACCGGTTGATTGTTTTCCATGCGAGACAAGGTGTCGGGGGTGATGCGCCGATGTGTGAAACCATGGCGATGTGCTGCTGCGAGGTATTCCATGAATGTTTCCATGTCATGGTCGGACATGGTGTTTTGGTTGCATTCCAATGGCATGTGGTTGCGGTGGAATACCAGAATGGAGGATTCTCCATAGTCGGCCACGCCGTATACGCTCGGAGTTTTCAGGCCGGCGTTGGCTAGGCCGAGAATCATGGCGTAATGGTGGTGCGTGGCGTCGACGGAGGAACGGTCACGGCGCATGGAAACACCGGTCAGGCGAAGCCACTGCCACACCTGATTGAGGTAGCCGGCTGCATGTACCTGATTGTCGAGCACGGAAACGGTGTATTGCGTGCCTTCATAATCGACGACATCGTAAATACGGGAATTTTCGATTAAATCATCATCTAATGTGGCTTTCAATACTCCTGAATCGGCGTATGGGGCGACTCTGCGTGTAAGTAGTGATACGTCAATGCCGATGGAACGTAATGATTGCTCGATCTGTGTGCCCCAGGCGCCATTGTTCTGCGTGCCGATGGCGAAACGAATCAGCATGCCGATAACGCGGCCTATGGCATAGGATGTAATGGCGCCGGCCAGCGAATTCCATGAAAGCACAACCATCAGCATCGCCACGGCGTACAGTACGTTCCATCCCCATTTGGTGCATGAGCGGATACGACGTGGGCCTGAAACGGTGAGGAATGACGTCATGGCGGCGTAAAAATCGGGAAGCAGTCCGGTGCCTACGGATGTGCTGTTGGATTGTAGCGGAATGATCAGCATGGCATTGTTGGAATTGCTGATCAGTGCGGATACGCCCCATACTGCGAAGAATCCGAAGATGAGGGACATCACGGAAACCACGCTTTGCAGCCATTCTTTGGATGCGAGCAGCTGGATGAGCACGCTGACGGTGATGCATACGATGGCAAGTTGCTGCAGTAGGGAGGATGGCACATCCGTCAGCCAGCTGACCACGCGTCCTGCGGAGCGAACGTCGGATTCCACGCCGGATGCGGTGCCGTGCAGATACACGGAGAACAGTATTACGCCTATGCCGAGCACCAGTGCGAAGAACGCATGTGTTAAATCGGCGAAATCACGGCTGCGTTTCGGTGGCACATCGTCGATATGCGGTTTGGGCTTATTGGCTTCGGGGGAGTGAGACACTGTTGACTTGCTCCATACGTATGAGATTGGCTTCAGGTGGGTCATATTGCCCCACTGCATTCGATAATACGCCTTGAGGGTGGCTACGAAATACGTGGCCACCCTCAAGATGCATGGTTTTTAGTGTTTATTCGACAGTCGTGATTCAGCGGTCGAAATCCACCAGCTTGCCGGCGACACCGGTATATGTTGCCGGAGTCAGTGCCTTCAAGCGAGCCGCTGTGGCATCGTCGAACGCCTGCTGGTCGATGAACTGTTCGACGGCGTCCTTGGAGATTTCATGGCCGCGCATGAGTTCCTTGACCTTCTCGTACGGCTTGTCCATGCCTGGCAGACCTGCCAGTTCGCAGGCGCGCATGGCGGTCTGAATCGGCTCGCCAAGCACCTCCCAGTTGGAATCCAGCTCGGCTTCGATGGCGATGTCGTTCGGATGAATGGAATTCAGGCCGCCCATCAGATTGTTGAGTGCCAGCACGGAATAGCCCAGTGCGGAACCGATATTGCGCTGTGTGGTGGAATCGGTCAGATCGCGCTGCCAGCGGGACTCGACGAGCGTTGCGGACAAGGTGTCAAGCAGCGAGCAGGAGATCTCCAGATTCGCCTCAGCGTTTTCGAAACGGATCGGATTGACCTTGTGCGGCATGGTAGAGGATCCGGTGGCGCCCTTGACGGGAACCTGGGCGAACACACCACGGGAGATGTACATCCATACATCCACACACAGGTTGTGCAGAATGCGGTTCGTATGGCTGATGGTACCGTACAGCTCGGCCTGCCAGTCGTGCGATTCGATCTGCGTGGTCAACGGATTCCAAGTCAGACCCATGCGGTTGGTGACGAACTCACGGGAGACGGCAACCCAATCCACGTCCGGGCATGCGGCCAAATGCGCGCCGAACGTGCCGGTAGCGCCATTGATCTTGCCGAGATATTCCTGAGCCTTGACCTTGTTCAGCTGGCGGTTCAGACGGTACACGTACACCGCAAGCTCCTTGCCCAGCGTGGTCGGGGTAGCCGGCTGGCCATGGGTCAGCGACAGCATGGCCTTGTCGCGGTATTCCTCGGCCTTCTGAGCCAGATGGTCGAGGATGGCCTGCGCACCCGGCAGCCACACGTTCTCGATGCCGTTCTTCACGCAGCGGGCAATGGACAGGTTGTTGATGTCTTCGGATGTGCAGGCGAAATGCACCAGGGTCTTGAGCCCGGTCAGCTGGGTTTCATGGCCGAGCACGTCGGCGGCCTTGTCAAGCTGATCGTCGATGTAATATTCCACGGCCTTCACGTCATGATGGGTTTTGGCCTCATGAGCAGCATGCTGAGCGATGCCTTCAGCGCCGAAATCCTCAGGAATGGAGCGCAGGAACGCCTGCTCCTCATCGGTAAGCGGCTTGACGCCCGGAACGATGGTCTGGTTTCCGTTGCCTTCAAAACCGTTGGCAAGCAAAATCATCCATTCGACTTCCACACGCATGCGCTCGCGGTTCAATGCCGGTTCGCTCAAATATTCGACAAGAGGAGCGGTCTGCCCATGGTAGCGGCCGTCAAGAGGGGTCAATGCGATTGCAGGGGAAATATCAGTAAGCTTCATAGGCAACAGCATACGTTCAGCCGTAAACGAGATTCGGATATCTGTCCGTTCGGTGGATGACGCCTATCCTGCGTTATCGGTTCCGCTCGGCTGCGGCTGACCGCTGTGTGCTTTCATTTGCTCATGCGTCCTTCGAAATACATGACCTCCTGCAGGTCGCCGTCGAGAATCTCATCGAAATGTCGTTCGTGGGTTTTCACGGCGGATGATCCCATATCGGTTGCGTTCTGGTATGCGGCTTGATGATATTTCAGCCAATGCGTGATCTCCTTGTTGTCGGGAGCATCTGTGACGGGAGTTCCCGCGAACGTTGATTCCGGATTGTTGTCGGACTTGCTTGCGGTGCCGCGTACGGTCAGCCAATGTTCGGAATTGGGGTTGGCCGCGCCGTCGAGGGCTGCCACAAGCTCGTCGTCCATTTCCACGCTGGTCACCCACGTTTTGTCTGGAATCGGATGGTTGGCGACGGGCGATCCGGCGGTGACCACATGTTTGATGTCATAATCGTCCTTCAGATCCGATGCGATGGTGGCGGCGACGATGCCGCCCTGCGAATGCCCGATCAGTGCGACCGGCTCATCGGATTTGATGCCGGCCTGCTTCAGGGCCTCCTGGACCATGCGTGCGCTGTCCGCCTCCATACGCTGCTTGCTGTGGGAGCTCATAAGCTCAACGTTCTGCGGCCATCCGAACGGGGAGTCCGGCTGGCCGTCGGTGCCGGGAATGGTGACGAGCCATGAGTTGGTGCCATCGGTTCTGCGGTATTTGGAGATGGCGATGGTACCGTACTCAAGCCCGCTGTCGAGATCGGCTTTGCCGAGACGTTCCTCGCCGAGACGCCGAAGATCTTCCATCGCTTCGCTCACGCTATGCGATTCTCGAACCACTTCGGTTTTCGGCCGGACTCGGGTGACGGTGAGGTTGTTGCCCTGAATCAGGTTGTAGCCACGCGACGTTGCGTTGGAAATGGTGTCGGCCGCATGGTTGACTTCGTCGGTATGCAGCAGGCCTTTGACCTTGCCGTATCTGCTGATCGCGGCGCCGGCCGCGCCCATAATGCCTTCCTGCGCCCAATCCAACGAATCCAACAGGTAGATGGGGTTGGATTTGCCTTCGTTGATGGAACCCATCACGTATCCCAAGGCGGACATGGCCGTGCCGATAAGTATCGACTCCTTCGGGAATGCTGTGATCGTCAATTGCAGAAGTTCGTTCAAGGCCTTTCTGCCGGCGTCATCGACATGGGAATACAGGGATTGCGCACGAATGATCAATGCCGATAATTCAGACAATCGTGCCGCCATCGCTCCCAGTGCGCTCGCGTGGCCGTCGCAACGTTCGATGAGTTGATCGTATGGCAATTCGATATGATCTGCGGCATTGCAGTAGGAGTTTGATCCGGATAGCAGGACGACGGCCGATGACGCATAGGGATAGGTGGAAAGCTGAAGCCTCAATGCCCGGAACGAGTCATGGGCGCGGTTCAGCTCGTCGGCCGCATGGCTGAGCGCTTTCGCGGCACGCAGATAGGCTTCGGTTTCCTCTGTGGAATATTTGCATCCGCCGCTGACTCTGGCGGTCACTTGCCAGCTCATACCGCACCTACCGACCATAGGATGCGTGAGGTGTCGTTGAGCGCGTCTCGCAGCGCCAAGGATTGCTTGCGTAACTCATCGAGCCGCGCGCGATATGATTCGGCGGCGATTCCCGCCCAATTGGGTAGTGAACTGGATGCGAGCGCGGCGTCGAGATCGTCGAGGCGCTGTGATGCGGAAGTGAGTTTGGCGTTGATCAGCGTTTGGGTGGCGTGTATGCCGGTACGGCAATGGCAGGGCATGCCTGGCATCGAGGTCAGGGCGTTGATGGGGTCGTAGCCCAGTGAGGGGACGAACGGGTATGCGATTGAAGTGTTCATAGCTGTATTGGAACACGTCGGTCGGCTGTCGTGGTGTGGAGGGCGAGGCCTGTGGTCGGAGGATGGTCAAAAAAACAAGTTGCCGGCGTGTCGTCGTTGGAAAATCAACGAGAGCACGTCGGCATGCCTGTGGATAACTCTTTGAAAGAGACCCCCTTTACCAAGGTTTTGCAGGTGAGGACGTTCCGTCGGAATCCTGTTTGGCGGCAGAACCGGAATCATTGGAATCGGATTGGGTGGATTGCGCGTTCTGCGCCAGAAGCTCCTCGACTTTCTGACGCTGCTCGTCGGTCAATGTGCTTCCGTTGCCTTGATTGCCGTCGGTGACGGACTGCCCGCCTTCGATGGCGGTGTCGGTATCGGATTTTCCTGAATCCTGCATTGAATGGATCTTCTTGCGTATGGATTCGGTTAGTTTTGCCGAGATGGCGGCGTTATGTTCGATGGATGAACGCACGTTCGGCAACAACAACACGCCTGCCGCTCCGGCTTCACGGAATTGGGCGTCGGTCTGCTGCTGTTGGGTCTGCAATTTGTCGAAATCGGCGTCCTGCTGCTGGCTGGCCTTGATATTCGCGTTCAGGCTGTTCGTGGCTTGATTGTAGTTGCTTACGGAAGCGAGATTCACTATGGCAAGCGCGCCCACGGCGATTGAAATGGCCGCGGTGACGGCGATGATGATGCGGACAGGCAAGGATGCGCGTGCTTTGACGGTCGTGTTCACAGCAGCCTCCTGGATTGCGTGATCCATGCTCCGGCTTCGAAAGCCAGGAGCAGCGCCACGGCAATGGCGAACGGCCAGACCACGGCGACGGTTCTCGTGCGTTGTTTGGTGGTTTGTGTGACGCGCCATTTGTCGGATGCCTCTTTGGAGGCTCCGTCGTTCATGGTTGTTGTCGCGTTGAGTTGGATGGCGGTTCCGCTGAGTTCGTCGGCGATGGTGTTCATTTCGTCGGCGTTCATGCGTGATACGCCGGGTTCACCGGTTTCCGGATCGGTGAACCACTGTCCGTCGCCTTCGTTCACACCATCGCCGGTCATGGGGATGTTACCCCCTTGTTCGCTGCCGACGGCAATGGTGAACGCGTCGGAAAGGTAACGGCGTAATGATGAGAACGTACGACGTGTTTTCGAAGATGTCTGTTCGCCGTCCGAAATCAGGTACAGCACAATAGCATCATCCGGATGCTGCTCATGAATCGACTTGCATGTCAACAGCAACTGGTCAATCGGCACATCCAAAGTCGAACCGGCCGAAACGGAAGTCGATTCCGGTGCGAGCGTATCCGCCCAATTGTCGATCGCTTTCGAATCGGGTGTCAATGGAACATCCAATGTCCCCGAAGCTCCAAATCGCAATGCCGCGAAACTGGAATTCGGGTACATGGCGGTGATGTCCTTCACGGCCTGCTTGGAAACATCCAGACGGCTGAGTTGCTCGGCGGAACCGTATTGCGCGTCCTTGACCGCCATGGAACCGGTCACGTCGACCGCCACCACCACATCGGTGGCGTTGATCGCGCGGCTATTCGTGGACGAGACGATGCTTGGGGTCAATGCCATAACGGCCACGAGCATGCAGGCAAGGGAACGTCTTGCGCAAGCCCAGACGGTTTCGTCGCTTTGTCCCCGTCTGCGGATATGCAGCACGATCTGCGCGACTGCGCAAGCCAGCATGGTCACGGCGATCGCCAAGCCGACGGGCCAACCCAAAGCGGGGGAGAGCGTCAGATGATTCATCGCTTCAACCTCCAAGCCAATATCAGCCAGAACACCATTACCACAGCCAGCGCCAATGTCCACCATCCGGGCGCGTCCGACATGGCGGCTCTGCTGCTTGACGCGCTTTCGTGGCTGCGGCGCGATTCGATTTGTCTGACCAGTTCGGCAACGGAAGCGCCGTTCGATTGCGTGAGAAACACACCGTCATGTGATTCGATTTCGGATCTGAACTGATTGGTGGTCTGCTCCGATTCGCTTTGCTGTGGTCCGGAGAAAAGCCCGTCAACCGTGATTTCCGCCTGTTTGGTCAGGTCGAGTGCTTCCTGAAGCGTGTATGTCGGATCTCCTGAAACGACATTATCGGTGGCGAGCACAATGGAAGCGGCACGTTGGCGGGACGAGGTGTCCGCATTGGCGCTGCCGTAGGCGAAGCCGGGCAGCATGGCCGCACAGCTCACTACGCCGTCGCCGATCAGGGAAGTGGCGTCCTTGCGATTCTGAGTGCCCTCCAGCCAGTCGGAAATCGCCTGATAGTCGCTGTCTTTCATCTTGTCGATATCATCTTGCGATTCAACGCCCTTCAGTATCGTGCTGGCCTTGTCGAGCTGCTCGGATACCAGCTCATAATCGTCGGTCAGCGGAAACACGGTACGTGACGTGGAATTGAAAATACTCAATCCGATGCGTTCGCCCTTGAAGCTATCAACCAATCTGCGGTAGGTGTCGATCACTTCTCGGTCGTAAGGCAACGTCGATCCAGACACGTCCAAGCACAGCACGATATCGCGGCTGCTTGCGCGTTCCTCTCCTTCGTCCACGGTGCTGGGGCGTGCCACCAGTGCTATCGTCAGTGCCAACGCGACCACCAGCAGAACAGCGGCCATGCGCGACAGCGTGCGCCACTGCCGGAACAGCTTCGACGCGGTTTCGGTGTTGAGATCGTCATCCAAGCTGAACGTTCGTGCGGCTCCAGTATCGGCATGTTTGCGTTTTGCGTCGACCAGCACCATGACGGCGACGACGGCCAATGCCACGATCAGTCCTGCGAAACCGGCCCACGGCCAGTGCCATGACAATTTCATTCATCGCCACCTTTCCACAAGATTGGCAACCCACTCTCCAGCTTGTTCGACAGTGGCCTCCCTGGCGGTGTGATTGCGTTCGGCGTCAGCGAATTCCGGAGGATACAACGCTTCGATGGTCTGCCTGAGCAAGGTGAGACCATGCTGATTGCCTGTCGTGCGTGGAGTCGCTTCAATGTCGGTGAGCGTTTGGCTGCGCACATCGCTGCCGGTGGCTGCGGATGCGAAATCCCTTGCGATGGCTGCAAGCAAAGCGAACGCGTTCTCCCTCGTAAGATCGCCCTTGGCGTGACGGGCAACCACATCATCGATGCGTTCGTGCCATACCGACGTGCCCGTGGCCGCATCATGACGTCCATGATTGGCTTTTTTCGTGGGCTTGCGGTTCGGACGCGACAGCCACACCACGAGAATGACGAGTGCCGCGGCAATGGCGAGGCACACTGCGATGACGATGCCCAGGCCCGTTTCGATATGAATCGGATCCATCGTGTCGAAACCGTTGTCGGACAAGGTGATGATCATGCCTTGCCTCCCAGGGTGAGTGCGGACGGGGCTTTCAGCTGATTGCGCGTGGAGCGGGCCAGGGAAACGGATACCATCCGAACGAATTCGCGGAACATGCGTTCGCTTGAATCGGCGCGGATCACGGTGGAACCGCAACGATTCAACTCATGCCGGACGGATGCGGACAGATATTCGCGGTGCGTGCGAACCTCCTGTGCTGTTTTGCCAGTGCGTAGGAACGCGGGGACGCGACGATCGCTGCCTGCGTCGAACACCGTGCGTGCGTGTGTGTCGTCGAATGGATTGATGGTGGCCACGTCAATAAGCACCATAGGGTGGGTTCTTGCGATCCTGCGGATGGATTCCATATGACGTTCCTCGAGTGCGTGCTCGTCGGTGGCGAGTATGACCAGCGCATCCCTGTCGCGAATGCGGCGGGCATACTCCAGCAGGGCGTCGATATTGCGGGGCTTGCTCCAATCACGTTGCAATGCATCGTCCAACGTATGCTCGAATTGCGCGAGTCCGCCATTAAAAGGCACGCGAGTGATCGAGCCTGCGTCGCCGAACACGATGGACACTTCGTCCCCTCGGCGCAGGCTGAGTGCGGCGAACATGCACAAGGCGTTGGCTGCGACTTGGTGCGCCTGCTCACCGGAAACGCAGGTACCGGTCATCTCCTGCCCGACATCGAGCAGAAGCCAGGCCCGCGAGGTGCATGGGCGTTCCCGCTGCACCACCATTGGGCGTCCGGCACGGGCACTGGTCTTCCAATCAATCCGTTTCGCCTCGTCTCCGGGTTCGTAGACACGGATGTCCATGACATCGTTGGCGCCGAAACGTTTGTCCGACGCATGCGCGCCCTCAAGAATGCCAAGCGCTTTACGGACGGTCGGCAGACTCAACGTGGTTCCGAGAGCCTCGATCTTGCTGCGGATCGGATCTTCGGAACGAATTGCGTCGATCATGGAACGGGAACCGCCTGAACGATGGAGTCCACCACCTGGTCGCTGGTGATGCCGTCGGCAAGAGCCTCAAACGTTAGCAGAATGCGATGGCGCAGCACCTCATGGGCGAAGGTTTTGACATCTTCCGGAATCACATAGTCGCGTCCCTGCATCAGTGCGTTGGCCTGTCCGATACGGATCAGCGCGATGGATGCGCGCGGCGAGGCTCCGAGACGTACCAGCGTGGACAGTCCTTGCACCGGCTTGGTGCCTGCCCCTCGTGATGTGGCCGCGATATCGACCGCATATTTCATGATCGCGTCGGAGACATGCACGCGGCGGGCGGCGGAGCGCAGAAATTCAACGTCGCTGATGGATACGACATCTCCGGTGAGCACTCGTGAATCGAAGGTGTCGGAACCGCGACGGGTAAGCATGGAGAGCATGCGCTGCTCTTCTTGGGCGGTCGGATAGGTCATGACCGCCTTCATCATGAAACGGTCCATCTGCGCTTCAGGAAGGTTGAACGTGCCTTCCTCCTCGATGGGGTTCTGCGTGGCGATGACCATGAAAGGCTTCGGCAGCGCAATGCGCTGGCCTCCGATGGTGGTGGCTCCTTCGGCCATGGCTTCAAGCATGGCCGACTGTGTTTTCGCGTTCGAACGGTTGATTTCGTCGAGCAGCACGAAATTGGCGTGGATGGGTCCGATCTGCGTGGAGAACTTCTGTGTGGCGAAATCGAAGACCTGGGTGCCCACCAGATCTGACGGCATCAGGTCTGGGGTGCACTGCACCCTTTTGAACGATCCGGACACAGAGGTCGCCAGCGTTTGCGCTGCCGTGGTCTTGGCCAGACCAGGAACGGATTCGATGAGAATGTGGCCGCCTGCCACCAGTGTGGTGATCAGCGATTCGCGAAGATTGTCCTGCCCCACCAAGGTCTGTGCGAAGCGTGCGCGGATTCGTGCGCCGATCTGCTTCGCGCGGTTGATGTCTTCCGCAGACAACGTGCTTGGTTTGCTGACGGCCGGCATGGGAATGGGGGCCGGGGCCGGTGCCGGATTTTTTGGAGGGAATAAAGCCATGATTGCTACTGTAACGGGTTAAGCTGACGGAAGGGACCAATTCACAGGCTTTTCACCTGCGGCGATGAGCGCTTGATTGGCGCGTGAGAACGGCTTGGATCCGAAGAATCCATATCGTGCTGACATGGGGCTTGGGTGGGGCGACTTGATGATGAACGCATTGGTGAGCAGCGGCTCCAACGTTTGCGCCTTACGTCCCCACAGAATGGCGACCAAGGGTTTGACGCTGCCGTCGGGATTGCAGCGGTTGTTGAGCGCCCTGATCGCAGCGTCAGTGACGATCTCCCATCCTTTGTCTTGGTGGCTGCCGGGCTTGCCCGCTTCGACGGTCAGACACCTGTTCAGCAGCATGACGCCCTGGTTCGTCCAAGGCGTCAGATCGCCGTTCGCTGGCATGGGGATGCCGAGATCATCCGTCAGTTCCTTGTATATGTTGGTCAGGCTGCGAGGGATCGGCTTGACTTCCGGTGCCACGCAGAAGCTCAGTCCCACCGGATGTCCGGGGGTGGGGTAGGGGTCCTGTCCTACGATAAGCACCTTGATGCTGTCGAACGGAATGGTGAACGCGCGTAGAATATTCGCGCTAGCCGGAAGGTATCGGCGTCCGGCTGCGATCTCCCCTCGGAGAAAATCGCCCATGTGGTGCACCTGTGGCTCGACTTCGGCGAGGGCGTCCGCCCATCCGGGCTCCACGAGGTCTTTCAATGGTTTGATGTGCGCTTGTGTCATGAACCTTACTGTACGACGTGTTGCGGTCCTGACGGTTGGCATGGTCTGGTTTTCACGGGATGGTTTCACGAACGTGCGGAATAGGGTGGGAATGCGGTTTGATTGCGTTCTGACTGAGGTGGTCGGTACACTTGGCAGATAAGTGTGTGAGAAACGAGGTTTGCAATATGGCTAAGCAGGACAAGGAGACCTACGATTCCTACGAGAAGGATGTGTACGATAATCCTCCGTCGGGGCCTATGGGCGTTCACCGTGGCGCGCGTTCTGCGGCGTCCCGTGCCGTGCCGTACGTCATTGTCATCATCGTGGCGCTGCTTGCTGGTCTGCTGTTCTGGGGCGTTTACTCGGGTGAGATCAACAATCTGAAGATGCCGTGGTCGTCGCAGGAGAGTTCGACTGCTTCAAGTGCCGAAAAGGCCAAGAGCGCCAAGAGCGGCAAGAGCGGCAAGAGCAAGTCCGAGTCCCGATCCGACTCCGCTTCTGGCAATGAGGCGGACGCATCCAATACCGATTCGTCGACCGGCTCGCAGCAAAGCGAACAAAACGAGCAAAACGCCGAACAGAATGCCGAGCAGACGGATAACGCTACTGCGCAGCAGGTCGTGAACACGGGCACCGAGGTGCGCGTGGTGAATGCGACGAACATCACCGGTTATGCGCAGAGCAAGGTCGATGTGCTGACCCAAGCCGGGTACACCAGCGTTTCCGCCAGTAATCCGACGGGAAACGTTCCCTCGCAGACCGTGGTTTGGTATCAGAACGAAACCGATAAGGCCACCGCCGAGAATGTCGCCCAGACCTTGGGAATCTCGAATGTGCAGCAGAGTAATGGGCTTGTCACGCCGATCGTCGTGGTGTTGCTGGACTGAAAAACGCCGTGGCAAACATGTGAAGCCTTGTTCTCCTCGTGGGGGCAAGGCTTTTTGTTTTCTTGAAATTCCAATGATTATGGCGTTTTTTATGAGGTTTGGTTTCTTGCTTACAGCGCAACCATCGACATTGAGTTTGGCACTCTCGTCCTGAGAGTGCTAATCTGCCAATTAGCACTCGAGGAGTGAGAGTGATAACTGGCAGCTGACGGCTGGTGCGTTCTTCGCTTCGAAAGTGGGAATAATACCGTGTAGCCATATGTGGAGGAACAATGGCAAAGATCATTGCATACGACGACGAAGCTCGTCAGGGAATGCTCGCGGGTCTCGACAAGCTCGCTGACACCGTCAAGGTCACCCTCGGTCCGAAGGGCCGCAACGTGGTTCTCGACAAGACCTACGGCGCTCCGACCATCACTAACGATGGCGTTTCCATCGCCAAGGAAATCGACTTGGATGACCCGTACGAGCGCATCGGCGCCGAACTGGTCAAGGAAGTCGCCAAGAAGACCGACGACGTCGCTGGCGACGGCACCACCACCGCAACCGTGCTCGCACAGTCCCTGGTGCACGAAGGCCTGAAGAACGTCACCGCCGGTTCCAACCCGATCGCTCTGCGTCGTGGTATCGAGAAGGCTTCTGAGGCTATCGTCAAGGAGCTTATCGCAGCTGCCAAGGATGTTGAGACCAAGGACCAGATTGCTGCCACCGCAACGATTTCCGCAGCCGATCCGGAAGTCGGCGAGAAGATCGCCGAAGCGCTGGACAAGGTCGGTCAGGATGGTGTTGTGACCGTTGAAGACAACAACCGTTTCGGCTTGGATCTGGACTTCACCGAAGGCATGCGTTTCGACAAGGGCTACATCGCCCCGTACTTCGTGACCAACGCCGAAGATCAGACCGCAGTGCTTGAAGAGCCGTACATCCTGCTGACCTCCGGCAAGGTGAGCTCCCAGCAGGACGTCGTGCACATCGCCGAACTGGTCATGAAGACCGGCAAGCCGCTGCTGATCATCGCCGAGGACGTCGACGGCGAGGCTCTGCCGACCCTGATCCTGAACAACATCCGCGGCACCTTCAAGTCCTGCGCCGTCAAGGCTCCGGGCTTCGGTGACCGCCGCAAGGCCATGCTGCAGGATATGGCCATTCTGACCGGCGCACAGGTCGTGTCCGACGAACTGGGTCTCAAGCTCGACTCCGTCGACATGTCCGTGCTCGGCACCGCCAAGAAGGTCATCGTCTCCAAGGATGAGACCACCATCGTGGCCGGCGGCGGCTCCAAGGAAGACGTGGCTGCCCGCGTGGCCCAGATTCGTGCCGAAATCGCCAACACCGATTCCGATTACGATCGCGAGAAGCTGCAGGAGCGTCTGGCCAAGCTGGCTGGCGGCGTTGCCGTCATCAAGGTTGGCGCTGCTACCGAAGTCGAGGCCAAGGAACGCAAGCACCGCATCGAAGATGCCGTGCGCAACGCCAAGGCGGCCATCGAAGAAGGCCTGCTGCCGGGCGGCGGTGTCGCTCTGGTTCAGGCTGCTGCCAAGGCCGAGAACGACGTCAAGCTCGAAGGCGACGAGGCAACCGGTGCGGCGATCGTGTTCCGCGCCATCGAAGCTCCGATCAAGCAGATCGCCGAGAACGCTGGCCTGTCTGGCGATGTGGTGATCGACAAGGTCCGTTCCCTGCCTGACGGCCAGGGCCTGAACGCTGCAACCAACGAGTACGAGGACCTGCTGGCTGCCGGTGTCACCGACCCGGTCAAGGTCACCCGTTCCGCTCTGCAGAACGCAGCTTCCATCGCTGGTCTGTTCCTGACCACCGAGGCTGTTGTGGCCAACAAGCCGGAACCGCCGGCAGCCGCTCCGGCCGCTGGTGCTGACATGGGCTACTGATCCAAAGGTTCGGCAAAGCCTAACGGCATAAGCGAAAAGCTATCAGCGGAGCCCGCTTCCCAAGGTGGAGGCGGGCTCCGCTTCTCTTTGTGCCTGCTACTGCTTTGACCGTATCGGAAGCATCTGCCGCTACTGCGCGAACAGACGCGACGCCTGCATTTCGGTTTCCGAATAGAGCATGGACGCTTGCGAAAGCGCATGTTGAATCGATTCAAGCGACTGCTCCATCTGCTGCTGGGCTGCCCGCCATTGTTCCGCCACCGCATTGAATTGCGTGGCGGCTCCGCCGCGCCAAACGCTTTGCAGATTGTTGAGATTGGCGTACATACCTTGCACCGATTGACGAATCGCTTGGATGGAGGCGTTCACTGCCGCGCTTGAGGATTGAATCTGTTCGCTGTCCACCTGATACTGTGCCATGATGATCCTTTCGTTGCTACGTTTTGTATGATGGTTTTCGCCGTTCCTCATGCTTGACGCATCCGAACGGTAATGTGGACTGTATGGCAAGAGTGAACGCGATGAACGAAAAAACCAGGGTTGTGGTCGGAGGATGGCCGAATTCGTGCCCTACCGGCGTGTCGCAACAGGGGAAAAACTTTAAAAATCGTTGGAACGAAGCGCTTTGTGCGCTTCTTGCCATGATATTGTGCTGTACTGCGATGATGTGGATAACTCCCGTCGGCAATGCGGATGAGGGTACCGGCACCGGCATCACGGCTACTGAAAACATCACTGACACCCAGAATCTGCTCGGATCGAATGTCGCTGAAATCACGGACGCCATCAGCAAAACGAAGCAGGAAACCGGGGTTTCCGTGCGTCTGCTGTATCTGGCGAGCTTCAACAGCGACGAAAAACCTGCGAAATGGGCGAGCGCATTGTTGGAATCGCTTGATCCGAAGCCGAATACGGTGTTGTTGGCGGTCGCTTCGAATGACGGCAATCTGGTGGTTGCCGTGTCATCGAATTCCGACGAATGGCTGAAAAAGAAGTCGACCGTCGATGCGCTTTCCGATGCCGCGCAGAAACCTCTGATGGAAAGCACCCCGAATTGGTCGAAGTCCGCGACCGATATGATGGATCAGATCGTAGTGCAGAAGAAGACCTCGACGTCGTCGCAGACGGTGCTGTTGGGTGTTGGCGGCATGATCGCCGTATTGGTGTTGCTGATTGTGATTATGGTGGTGTTCCATATTCTGCGCAAACGTGGCGTCATCAAGCGTAAGGTCCGTAAGCATGCGGGGAGGCATGCCGTGGTTACCATGCGTTCCGAGCCGGTGAAGGCGTGGAGCGTTGATGACGAGCCGTTCGCTGATGCGCCTGATAAGGAACCGACGCCAAAGGAAGATTCAGAATCCGTTCAGGAAACATCCAGTGAAAAGAGTGATGCTTAAGGCATGAGCAAGCCTATTGAAGCATCCATTGTCGTTGTTGATGACGAACCGTCCATCCGCGAACTGCTGGTGGCGTCCCTGCATTTCGCCGGTTTTGAAGTGAATACCGCGGCTTCGGGATCCGAGGCCATCGAGGTTATCGAAAAAATACAGCCTGATTTGATCGTGCTTGACGTGATGCTCCCGGATATCGACGGCTTTACGGTGACTCGTCGCATTCGTCAAGAGGGCATCACCACGCCGGTGCTGTATCTGACGGCTCGTGACGATACGCAAGATAAAGTCATGGGCCTGACCGTGGGTGGCGATGATTACGTGACCAAGCCGTTCAGTCTTGAGGAGGTTGTCGCGAGAATCCGCGCCATCCTGCGCCGTACCCAGGAGCAGGTTGAAGACGATCCGATCATTCGCGTCGCCGATCTGGAAATCAACGAGGATTCGCATGACGTGTCCCGCGCCGGCCAGCCGATCGACTTAAGCCCCACCGAATACAAGCTGCTTCGTTATCTGATGGATAACGAGGGACGTGTGCTTTCGAAAGCGCAGATTCTGGATCACGTGTGGCAGTATGATTGGGGCGGAGACGCTGCGATCGTTGAATCGTATATTTCCTACCTGCGTAAGAAGGTCGACGGCCTTACGGTTGAGGATGAGAACGGCGAGAAGCGCAAAGTGGCTCCACTCATCGAAACGAAGCGTGGCATCGGCTACATGATTCGCGCGCCGAAGAACTAAACGGTTCCTACGATGAGTCAGGATATCCGTCAGCCGTCAGCTGACCCGCAGAACGCGCAGAAGAACGCCGCCCAGCCGTGTCCGCAACGTGTGCCCTTGCGTCGGCGGATCGGCAGGAAGGTGCAGGCCATTCCACTGAGTACCAAGCTGGTCACCTGCATCATTGTGCTGCTCACCATTGGCACCATTGGTATTTCCTTTTCCATTCGTACACTTGTAAGCAATTATCTGCTGCAGAAAACCGACAATCAGTTGGTGAATCAGGCGCAGATGATCTTCAATAGCATGGATTCGCTGGACAGCACTACAAGCGAAGATGGCAGGAGCTTGGTGAACACGTACTATGTTGAGGTACGTGACAGCGAATACAGGCGTACGGGAGCGGGATCGGTGCCCATGCTTCGGGAGGGCGTGGTATCCGAGCCGAGCCTGCCCTCCGACGGCAGTATCGATGGGGTTACGCTAGGAGAGCCGTTCACCACGCAGGCGGTGGTGCATGTCACCACCAGTCGGATGCCAGATCATTCCATCATGCAGGCCGCGCAGTCGCCATGGCGTGTAGTGGCGTTGCCCTGGAGCGAGAAAAGCAAAACCGGTGAAGTCAAAAACAGTGGCGTCGTGTTCATCGGATTGTCTCTCAGCGACCAGATTGACACCGCGAACACGTTGACGCGGTTCTGCGCCATGGTCGGCATCGCAGTGGTGCTGATCGGCGTCATCCTCGGCACCATCGTCGTGCAAAGCACGCTTGCTCCGTTGAAACGTATCGAAAAGACCGCGGCGAAGATCGCGGCAGGGGATTTGAGCCAGCGCGTTCCCGACTTGCCGGAGAACACGGAAGTCGGTTCGCTGTCCATGTCGTTGAACGCCATGCTGACGCGCATTGAGGAAAGCTTCCACGCGCAGGAGGAAACGACTGAGAAGATGAAGCGGTTCGTTTCCGACGCCAGTCATGAATTGCGTACCCCGCTTGCTGCGATTCATGGTTACGCGGAACTCTACAAAATGCAGCGTGACATGCCGGGGGCGTTGGAGCGTGCCGACGAGTCCATCGCGCATATCGAGGCGTCCAGCGCGCGTATGACGGTGTTGGTGGAGGATCTGCTTTCTTTGGCGCGTCTTGACGAAGGTCGTGGCATCGATATCACCCAGCAGGTGAAGCTCACTTCCGTGGTGAAGGACGCTGCCGACGATTTGCATGCGCTTGATCCGAATCGTGGCATCACCTGCGGCCAGGTGGTGCTGCAGCCAGGGCAAGATATGAACAATCCCGCGAGGTTGACGTTCCAACCGGGGCAGATGCCGGATATTACGCTGACGGGCGATGCTTCAAGGTTGCGTCAGGTGGTGACCAATATCGTTGGCAATATCCACCGCTATACGCCGGCCGATTCGTCGGTGGAGGTTTCGATGGGCGTGTTGCCGGCTTCCATCAGCCCGGAGTCGTTGTCTCGCATGCCGTCGAACGAGCAGTCGCTGCGTCACTTGGTCGAAGCCATCGAAGTCGGGCAGTCGATGCAGGTGGGTATGAACTATGCGATCGTTCGCTTCAGCGATCATGGTCCCGGCGTTCCGGCCGAGGCGCGTTCAAAGATTTTCGAACGTTTCTATACGGCTGACCCGTCCCGAGCTCGGCAGAAGGGCGGCACCGGCCTTGGCATGGCGATCGCGCAATCCGTGGTCAAGGCGCATCACGGTTTCATCTGCGCTTCCGGCAGCGAGGGAACCGGCTTGACATTGACGGTGGTGCTTCCGGTGGCTCCGGTGGAGCCGCGTCCGTTGACGCAGGCCAGTGACGAACGCAAGGGTGACAAGTGGGGCCGCAGGTCGAAAAAGCAGTGATGCAAACGCCTGAAAAGGCCTGATTTGACGGTTATTGGCGCAAGAGATGGTATATATCCCACCTCTTGCGCTAAACTGTATCTTTGATTTGTAATCGGTGAGCGGTTTTCTTTCGCTTGCCCGAAGGTATGTGGATTACGTAAGAGTGAGGTGACAATGCCTAGCGGACGCGTTCGTTGGTTCGATGCGAACAAAGGCTATGGTTTTATTCAGAACGAGCAGGGCGCCGATGTGTTCCTGCCTGCAGCTGCCCTGCCGGAGGGCGTGAAGACGTTGCGTAAGGGCGCAAAGGTCGAGTATTCCGTGGTGGAGGGCCGCCGTGGCCCGCAGGCGATGGGCCTTACGCTCGTCGCGTCCGCTCCGTCTCTGGTCAAGGCGACGCGACCGAAGCCGGATGATATGGCCGCCATCGTGGAGGATCTCATCAAGCTTCTGGATTCCGCCGGAAACCAACTGCGCCGACATCATTACCCGTCGCCGGCCGAAAGCAAGAAACTGGCCACGCTGATGCGTGCCGTGGCCGACAACTTCGACGTACAGGAATAATTCATGTCCGATACCACAATGGATCCCAGGGCGATCGCTCAAGCGGCGGCCATTGAAGTCGCCGATGAGGATAGTCAGGTCGGCGACTTCGTCGAAGCCATCGATTTGGGAGACAACGTCACTGATTTTCGTTTCGAAACTCGCGTGCGCGGGTATGAGGGATGGCAGTGGTCGGTGACGTTGTATCACGATGTCGAGTTGGATCATTGGACGGTCAATGAGTCGTCGTTGGTGCCTACCGACAAGGCGTTGCGTCCACCGGAATGGATTCCGTGGAAGGATCGTCTCGAACCGACCGACTTGGCGGTGACCGATTCGATCGGCACCGATCCCGACGATCCCCGTATGGAGGAGGGGTTCCGTAAGACGGAACCTGCTGAGACGGGCGAAAACGTTTCTTCCGATGCGGAGTCTGCCGAAACGACGAATGCCAGCGATAATGCCGAGACGGACGCTGACGGGGCTGCCGGCTCGCAAGGCGAGAGCGCTGCAGCATCGGTGACTTCCGAAGAGGATATCGACGAGGCGGTTGAGGAATTCGACCTGTCCCGCCGACACGTGCTTACGTCTTTGGGACGTTCCCAGACCGCGAAACGTTGGTATGAGGGGCCACGTGGACCGAAGTCGTTGTCCACCAAGACGTCGGATGGCAATCCGTGCTCGACGTGCGGATTCTTCATTCCCCTGAAAGGCGAGCTGAACCTCCTGTTCGGCGTGTGCGCCAACAAGTGGAGTCCTGATGACGGTCGTGTCGTGTCCATCGACCATGGCTGTGGCGAGCATTCCGAGATCGAGCCTCCGGAACCGTCGCATCTGTGGGTGCAGTCGAAGCCGGCCTTCGATGATCTTCATATCGACATCATCGCGCAGGCTCCGCGTGACGAGCGCAGTTCCGTCGAACTGATCGAACGGTTGTCAGTGGACGAAAGCAACAATCCGAACGATGAGGAGGAAGCCTCCGAAGCCGATATCGAAGCCAATACCGTGGATGACGACGCGAATCAGGAAGAAGTGCTCGAACACACGGCCCCGCAGGACGAACCTGAAGTGGAAGCCACCGTTGAGCTAGGCGGTGACGAGGATTCGGAAGCCGAAGAGACGCCTGAAAACGATTCGGAAGCCGAATAATCCGGTTTTACTGCAGATAGGGGAGAAGCCCGCAGTTCAAACTTGTGAACCGCACCCCGATTGTTGGACTGAAGAAATTCAGATTCGATGATCGGAGGTGCGGTTCTTTCGTATGCGTGA
>NZ_JBBMFR010000009.1:0-86856 GCF_040095915.1 Bifidobacterium hominis
CTCACGCATACGAAAGAACCGCACCTCCGATCATCGAATCTGAATTTCTTCAGTCCAACAATCGGGGTGCGGTTCAAGGCGGGGAGGGCCTTCTTTGTTTTCGCACGGTTGTCTTCGAAATCGTCTGTAGCCGTCGTATTTACGGCTTGGGTGGAATCAGACATTTTTCTCCTTGTATAAAGCTTTGTGTAAGGGTGTTTTCGTATAAGTCTGCTTTCCGCATGAGTCCGCTTCTTCGCGGCTACTCGGATTCTCGAGCGAGCTTGAGCAGACGTTCCATGAGTCGGCCGACGAAACGTTCCGCGTCGACGCTAAGCGCGACCTTCGTGTTCTTCGGCTGGCTCAGCAGGCGGGCCGGATCGCCAATGGTTCGTCCGATGCTTGGTCCCTCGGTCTCAACCATGAGGTTGATTGGGTATGTGGTGACCAGCGTCGGATCGATCGCCACTGCGGCGGCCAAGGGATCATGCAGATTGCAGCCTCCCTGGAATGCGGGATCCTCCTGCTCGCTGATGTCAATGTAATAGTCCGTCATATCTGCCAGGAATGTGCCGGCCTTCGTGCCCGTGTCGCGCAGCTGTTGTGTTTCCTTTTTGGTCAGTAGGACCTGCATGGTCACATCGAGACCGATCATGGTGATGTCTGCGGAAGTTGCAAAAAGACGATTTGAAGCTTCCGGATCCATGGAAACATTGGCTTCCATGAAGGGGTTGCAATTGCCTGGCTGGGTTAGTGAGCCACCCATCATCACGATGGTGATGTTGTCGATGATGTCCGGAGCTTTGGCGAAGGCTGCGTCGATATTGGTGGACGGGCCGGTGGGAACGTACACGAGTTCGTCTTTGCCGTACTTGCGTGCGCAGTCGATGATGAAATCCACGGCTGACGTTTCTTCGGCTTTGCGAGTCGCGCGAGTGGGAATGTCGACGTTTCCGGTGCCGTTCTTTCCGTGGAAGATGCCGGAGCTGTCGGGGACTGCGAAATCGGTGGCGTTGCTTGGATGAGAGACGCCCTTGAATACCGGAATATCCTCACGTCCGAACATAGACAGAAGGTTAAGATCGTTGGCGACACCCGTTTCCAATAGCACGTTTCCGTAGGTTCCGGTAATTCCAATCAGTTCAGCGTCTTCTGAAGCGAGGACATACGACATGGCAAGGGTATCATCAATGCCGGTGTCCAAATCAAGGATGATTTTCTTCATAGTGTTTCTCCTTCCACAGTCTTGCAACTGCGAATAATCCAAGCTTGCGACCGCCTCGCCGAAGCTTGCCGATCAAACGAGACCGTGCGGCATTACACGATGGTAAATCGTTTAATCAAATTCACTAACCGATGATAAATGGTTTTAGCACCTTTGTCAATCGTCATAAGTTGCGAGGATGGAATGTTGCGCGAGATAGGGGGTTGCTCGTAGGCCTTTTTCGGGGGTGGGGCTCTGTCATGGCAGAAACGTAGGGGGTTATTATGTCAGACATCGGAACGGGTGCAGAGAGCGCGGTGAATGACGCTGTGAACAGTGCGGCGAACGCAACGGATGGGCCGTTTGCGGTGTATGTGCGTAAGGCGCGGCCGAATATGCGCGAAGCATCGACCCTGCAGGGGGAGCATTGGAGAATCGGCATTCTAACGGAATCGCTGATCCGCTTCGAATGGTCTGACTCCGGCAAATTCGAAGACAATCTCACGCAGATGGTGGTCAACCGCGATTTTGGCGCCGACCCGCAGTTCACGGTGACGCATCGCTATTGACGGAAGAAAGTCCTGCAATACTGCAGAAACTTCGTATGATCAGCAGACATTGAGTTTGTCGATCGCGGCTGATTCTGGGAGTACCGACATCCATCACCCTTCTATGCCATTCTAGGGTGGTGGATGTTACTCGGGGGGGGGGGTGGGTGTAGTCTGCCTTAGAGGGATGGAGTGTAAGAGCTAGACTGAAGGGATTGGACATGCGAGGGAACTCCTGCGATTCGGATTCAACGCCAAAGACGGAGGAAATACATATTGTTTCCTCCAACGCATGGCATAAGCAGCGGGCGCATGTTCAGGATCAAGCTCAAAACGTTTCGCAGTTTGAACCGATGACATTCTCGAACACGCCGTTTCCCGTTGATGGGGACGGGCGTAGCCGCAAGCGGGCCAAGAAGCAGGTCGTTCCGGGGTGGAGGTATTCGTTCGTTGCCTGTCTGGTAATGGTCGACCTTGCCGTCATGCTGGTTTCTCTCGCGTTCAGCCTGTGGGCAAACAATTCTGCATATGAAGCCATCGGTAGCGTCATGCCATTCTGGCTATTTCTTGTTTGCTTCAGTGCCATTTGGGTATTGAGCCTTACGATCGTCGGTGCATACCATAGGCATGTGATGGCGGAGGGCTATGAGCTGTACGCGAAGATCATCAACGCTTCGCTGCTCACTATTATCACGTATTGCTCGGTTGCGTTTATTTTCAAACTTGCGCTTCCACGAACGGCACTTATCGTTGCCCCGATCATCGCGTTCTTTCTGGAAGTGATTGCCCGTTGGCAGATGCGTCAGTGGTTGCATCGCAGCCGCAAAAAAGGTTCTTGCAAGTATAAGACCGTGGTGATTGGTTCTTCCGACGGCATTAACCGTGCGTTGCGTACCATGCAGGATTATTCCAATTGGGGGTATTCGCCGGTCGCAGTATGCCCGATTGAAGCTGACGGCAGCAAGAAAGACGCGTATGTGGTCACTTCGTTCGAGCCGGATCCCACCGTTGAGGGTGCCGATATGCTGAAGGTGATCCCGTTTAATTCCGCGTTCCCCCGCACGTGCGAAAGCCTTGGCGCTCAAGAAGTGTATGTTGCCGACGTGCTGTCTCGTGATTCCGAAATGCTGCATGGTATCTCTCTTGCAGTGGAATCTTTGGGTATGGAGCTTGCCCTGGCTGTGTCTTTGGCTGACGTGAGCGGGCATCGCTTGTATTTGCGTAATACTGCTGAGCAGCCGGTGTTGTTGGCGAGTCTGCCGCAATACACTACTGCTACTGCTGTGGTGAAGCGTGTCGTCGACATCATAGGTTCGGCTTGCGCGTTGTTGATTTCTTCGCCGATTATGCTTGGTGTGGCTATTGCCATCAAACTCGATGATGGTGGTCCGGTGTTTTTCTCTCAGCAGCGTGTCGGGTTACATGGTAAGCCGTTCACCATGTACAAGTTCCGTTCCATGGTTACCAATGCAGAAGAGTTGAAGAAGAAGCTTGCTGAAGAGAATGGCCAGAGCGATCGTTTTATCTTCAAAATGAAGGATGATCCACGTATTACGAAAATTGGCCATTTTATTCGTAAGACTTCGTTGGATGAGTTCCCTCAGTTCTTTAACGTGTTGAAGGGCGATATGTCTTTGGTTGGGCCGCGTCCGGCGTTGCCTGACGAGGTTGCCCGCTATGGCTCCCTGTATTCCACGCGTTTGCTGGTGAAGCCCGGTATTACTGGTCCGTGGCAGGTTTCCGGTCGTTCGGATCTTTCGCAGGAACAGAGCGAGTATCTGGACGTTTCGTACATCGAGAATTGGTCCATCGCTGGAGATCTCGCGATTCTTGCGAAGACCGTGCTCGTAGTCTTCCGCGGTACCGGTTCCTACTAGGCTGCGCATTGCGTTGATGCAAGAAAATCGCCTCCCTTTCTTGAATAATAGAAAGGGAGGCATTTTTTATTACTGACAATGAGGTACAGTATTTCACGTAGTTATTTACAGTAAAGGAAGGATTTACATGTCCGTTCTTGATGGTTTCAAAGAAGTTGGCGAAAGAACTGGTGGCAAGTTGACCATGACGGTCATGCTTGAATCCGTTCGTTTTTCCAAGGGTGTTTCCGAAGTGCTCGGTCGTCCGGAATTCGTCAAGCTGCTGGTGAATTACGAGCGCGGCAAGTTCGCAATCCAGGTGTGCGACGAGAACGACGATTTCGCGGTTCAGTTCAACAATCCGAACGCTGATCGTCCGGCTTCCGTGACCACTCGCAATCTTGACCTGCTTGTTGCAACGCAGAAGTTCTTCACTTTCCCGGAAGTGCCTGCAGACAAGATCGCCTACTTTGCTTTGGAAGGTGAATATCACAGCGATGAGCGCGTGATCCTCTTCGACGCCAAGAACGGGGTTCGTAGCGGCACCGTCGGCAAGCGCGGTCCGAAGGCCGGCCATGGTGGCCGCAAGCGCAGGAAGATCGACGACGTCAAGGAAGCTACGGTGATCGGCGCCAACAACGCCCTGTGAAACCGATAGTATCTTAGTGGTATATCGAATCACAATATAGTTTGAGCCTCGTAATATCTTCAAATATTACAAGGCTCAAACTATATGCGTTGAATTACGAAAATTAAATATCAATCACCAGTCAGCATAAACTTTCAATACGAGCTTGCCATCTGATCGGGTTGAAATCAGATGGCAACGCATATCAGTAGCAGTGGTTGGCAAGCCAGTACGAATAGGCTCCCTGAATGGAACCGTAACGCTGTGCGCAATAGCCCCAGAACCACTTGAGCTGGGTCTGGTAATTGGTAGCCCAATCGGCGCCCTCGCTCACCATCTTGCTGCCAGGCAATGCTTGGGGCAGGCCATAGGCTCCCGAACTTGGATTCGTTGCAGTGACGCTCCAGCCGGACTCATGGGTAATGATGTATACGGTGGCGGTGAAATCGGCTTCGGTGTAGCCGTTCGACAGCAGATAATCGTGCGCCCACTGCTGCATTTCGCCCGCCGGCACGGTGGTGCCGATCGACGCGGAAGCGCTGGAGGAGGATGACGAAGTGGAGCCGGTGCCAACGAGAATGACCTTGTCGACCGGAGCCTTCTTCACGTACGAGCTGATCATGTTGGAGGAAACCACGGTGTCACCGGACTTGGTCACGAGGTTCGTGGTTTCCATCACGCCTTCCTCGCCTTCCGTCTCGACCTTCTCCTGGCCTTCCGGCAGGCTTGAGGTTTCCTTCTTGATGACATTGAAGCCGATGGCGGTGTCGGAAACCTCGACGCTCGCGCCGGCACGCTGAATGGTGATCACGGTTTTCTCATCGACCTTGGTGGTGAGCGAAGGGGAGACCGTGTCTTCCGGTTCGAGCGTGATATCACCCGCGTCAAGCACGGACTTCACGTCGGTGAAATTGGTGCCGGGCACCACGCGTGACTTGCCGTTGATTTTCACGGTGACGTACGAGGTGTCTCCATTAAGCAGCTCGCGGGCATTGCCACGGGACGCTTCCGCGGAATCGGTGACGGAGAAAGCCGTGACCTGATTGGCCGTGTTCCGCTCCGCGGACGTGTAAAGATTGCGCGACACAATGCCGCCGGTAGCCAACAGGCCCACCGCCGCAACCGTTGCGGCGATCTTCACCAGCGAGGATTTGCTCGGCATGGCGAAGGTAGACGACTGGGCGTGCTTGCTGTGGTTAGCCATTCTGCTCCTAAACGCGCGTTCAGATCCTCGGCGAATTCACGCATGCCCGGCATGCGGTGCGCTGCCACACGAGGCTTCGCCGGAAAGCGCACATCTAGCAAGCCAGTTTACCTCACGCCATGGAAACCGAGCGGGCGCATATGCAACAGGCGGGCAAAGCCAGCGTACGCAATAGGCGGGCAAAACAAAAAGTGCCGTTGATGTTTACCATCGAACGACACCTTTGAAATCGTTGTAATTTTCAGCCTACTCCGCCTGCGCCTCAGCCTCTTCGGCAGCGGCCGCGTTGACATCCAACGCCTTGGCCTGCGCGATCAGATCGTCCAGATCCGACGCACGTAACGCACCGGCCTGCTGGAACACGATCTGCTGGTTCTTGACCACCATCAACGTCGGCACGGCCTGCACCTTGGCCGCGGAAGCGAGATCCGGATTCTGGTCGATATCGACCTTGGCGAAATAAACGTCGGGATTCGCTTCGCTCGCCTTTTCGAACGTCGGACCGAATGCGCGGCACGGACCGCACCAGGTCGCCCAAAAATCCACGAATACCAGATCGTTGGATTCCACAATCTGATTGAAATCCTCGGAAGTGACTGCATGCGTTGCCATGATTGCTCCTTGCTGTTCGTTCCATCGACGCGCGTGACGGGCTGCACCCCTCGTATGCGATTGCTTTGGAGTATATAACCGTGCCCCAACCCGACGCATTCCCGGCATGCGCAAGATCCGCTATCAGAGGAATCGTCTTCCATCGCACGCTTTTCCAGCCAATTCACACAAGATGCGTGATAATGGGACTATGCCAGTGATGAATGATGAAGTGCCCGACGAGGGCGATTTCGATGCAGGCCGCCGTCGCGGAGAATTCGACGACATCACGCCGGAGGATTTCATCCGCGGAATAGGAAACCCTCCAGGATGGCTTGCTTCCGGCGAAATCAACCGTATGCGAGGTGAAATGCCGATCCCGTACGTGCTTGTGGTGCCGGTGCGCACCGATGATCTGGGACGTGTCTCACAGGTCGGATCACTGCTTCGTGTGTCTGACGACGGCAGCATCGAACGAACGCTGATCGCCGGCCGCGTGCTCTACCACGAATCGTTGCGTGAGGCCGTGGCGCGCAATATCGCCAAGGATTTGGGAGATATCGCGTTGCCGCAGTTGCCAGTGAGCCTGCAGCCATTCACCGTGGCTGAGTTTTTCCCGACGCCAGGACTGTCCGATTATTTCGATTCCCGCCAGCATGCGATCGCATTGTGCTATGTAGTGCCGATCGCGGGCGATTGCAAGCCGCAGGACGAGACGCTCGACGTGGAATGGGTCAATCCGAACAGCGAGATTCTCGACACTTTCGTCAACCAGATGAGCAACGGATATGGCACGATTGTGCGTCAGGCGATTGCTTGGACCGGCAAATAGGCTGCGAATGCATGAACAACAGGGGAGAGTAATGGAGGAGCGCATATGACGATCGAATTGCATAACAATGTGTATTGCGAAGGGGCGGGGCTTCCCGTGGTGCTGGTGCACGGGTTCCCTGTGGACCACCGTATGTGGAACGAATGCGCGGATGCGTTGAAAACGACCGCTGCGGAACATGGCGTGAAACAATTCCCGATTTGGGCTCCCGACATGCCCGGTGCGGGAGAAGGGCCGATTCCTTCCGACGAGAACAGCGGTGGCAAAGACACGGACGGCGCTTTCCCCAACGGTTTGGACCGCATGGCCGACGCTTACGTCGACCTGTTGCACGCTGCCGGATACGACAAGGCGATTTGGGTGGGTCTTTCGATGGGCGGCTACCTGATTCTCGACATTCAGCGTTTGCACCCCGAAGCCGTCGCCGCACTGGCCTTATGCGACACGAAGGCCGCCGCTGATTCCGATCAGATGCGTGCGAAACGCATCGCGATCGCCGAGGAATGCGAATCGACGGGCACGCATGAGCCGGTTATGGGATTCGCCGCCGCCACGCTTGAGGATTCAACCATCAAACAGTCGGACGCTTACCGTGAACAGTTCACTGCATGGATCAACGAGCAGCCGGCCGAAGGCATCGCCTGGCGTGAACGCATGGCTGCTGGCCGTCCGGACCTGAACGATGTGCTGTCGTCGATTACAGCGCCGGTCGCGGTGATCTGCGGCGACAAGGATCCGTCGAGTCCGCCGAGCGTGATGGCGCCGATCGCCGATGCGATGACGGCTACGAGCGCGGATATGACGGTGGTATTTGATTGCGGTCATTTCAGCGCCTATGAGCATCCGCAGGCGGTTGCCGACGCACTGCTTGCATTGGTGCGCAGAGTGCAGTAGCCGATATTCCCGCAACTACCGTCAATAGCGTAATCAGATATACAAAAATATAAAGAAAATACGATTTATATAGAAAAAATCTTCTATATATCGTATTCAAAGAAAGAAGCAATCGATGAGCGTGTTCTCGCCACTGGCGCTGACTCAGGCACTGCCGTTCCTGCCACTTGCGCAAGGCGACATCGACTATGAGGTTTCAAGACGCGACGAACCCGACCTGTTCGACACAGTGCTGCTGGAACCTGCTACGAAAGTCATTCTCGTCAAAGACGGCATGGTGGCGGTGCCACGCGGACAAGGCGCCATCGCGGACTACGCCAACGTGCACATGCGTTTGACACAGCTGCCCGGATCCTATGTAGCGGCGGAATTGCACACGCATCCGACGGCGCTCGCCATATTCCTCGGCTCATATGGCGGCAAGCGTGACGAGCATGTGGTGGCCGTTGACGTGTCTCGTGTGAAGGCTGCAGAGCCGGTGGCCGCAAGCAGCGAGCATATGGGCGCGGACGACGCGTTCGACGAACAGCGCGAACCGGAAGCGAAGACGTCGAAATCGCTGTTGGAAAACGCAGCGGAACGATTCGACTGGGTTGACCTGCGCGGATTCGCCCCACATGCCAGCGCGCGTGAGGCTGGCCAGGCCACAACGGCGATTTCGCTAGGTGTGTGGCATGCGCGCCAACGCCATTGCCCCACGTGCGGCGCTCCGACCGAACCGGCGTTGGGCGGATGGGCGCAGCGGTGCACCAGCGAAGCGGATGGCAGACGGCTGCTGTTCCCCAGAGTGGAGCCGGCCGTTATCACGGCGATTGTGGACCATGAGGACCGTCTGCTGCTGCAGCACAACAGCGCATGGCGCAACACCGGCCTGTATTCCGTGTCCGCAGGCTTCGTAGAGGCGGGCGAGAATCTGGAGCACGCATGCCGGCGCGAAGCCAAAGAGGAGGTCGGCATCGACCTCGGCGAACTCAAATATTTGGGATCGCAGCCATGGCCATTCCCAGCCTCGCTCATGATGGCGTTCAAGGGCGTGGCCAATACCACCGACGTGCATGTGGACGGTGACGAGACCCTGCAAGCGCGTTGGATGACCCGTGACGAATATATGAACGAGCTGGTAACAGGGCGTATGGAAGCCCCCGGAAAGGCCACCATCGCCCGCTACATGATCGAAGAATGGCTCGGCCACGATCTGCCGTAACAAGTTTCGGTACCGCGCTATGGGAAATGCGCGCAATTGACATAGAATGAGTTTTCATGAGTGAAGAAAACGAAAACAGGCCGAATCTGGACGTTCCCGAGCATCTCGAATACTCCGACGAGCATGTGTGGGTGGACGCCTCCACCGAACCGGCCATGGTGGGCATCACCGAATATGCGGCCGACCAGCTTGGCGAACTCGTGTACATCGATCTGCCGGAAGTCGGCACCGAAGTACAGGCCGGCGACGAAGTGGCGGAATTGGAATCCTCCAAAGCCGTCACGCCGCTGGTCACTCCAGTGGCTGGCGTGATCCGCTATGTGAACAGCGAAGCGGCCGACGATCCGGGCATCGTTACCGGCGATCCGTATGGCGAAGGCTGGATTTTCAAAATCGAGCTTGAGGATGACGAACCGGGACTGCTTTCCTCCGAGGAATACGCCAACATCGTGGCGGAATAAAAGATTCGGCAAAACGTCTCGGAACAGGGAACCGCATGCGAAATCAGGTATGAAATCGTTACCGTTCCCTGAATAATCCCTGATTTTCATGGCTGGGGCACTAAGTAGTTCGGCAATCGCCTTTATAGTGGGGATATGACCGAACCACAGCCGTTGCCCCAGCGTGAACCGGATGTCATATCCGAAGATGACATGCCGACCGTGCCCATTCCCGCACGCAAGGTGGTCACCACCTTTGATGCCGCTTCAAAACATGAGCGTATCGAAGTCAAGCCTCCGCTGACACAGCTGTTCCGCCGTGCCCTCACCAGAGCGTTCAACGGGTGGGTGACGGTCTCGACAAATATGGTACGCAATCTCAATTGGTATCCGCGCGTGGAACCGTATGTCGGCTATGGCACCGAACATTACTCGCGCCTGATCTGCCGAACCGTGTACGGCCCATTCAAACGCCAGGCGGGACGCCTGACCCGAGGCATCCGCGCCATGCTCACTATCCCCTCGCCGCATACGAAGGTGCGCATCGCCATCGACGGCGTGCCCCTCGAAACCGTGCAGGTGGGGGCGTCGGAAGTGTATGACGAAGTGGATGCGCAGCGCAATGTTTCCAGCGAATTCGCCGCATCCGATTCCGCAGGCTATCTCGATCTCGTGGCCGAACATTCGCTCGAACCCGGCGTGCATGACGTGTCGTACAAGGTGCGTAGCCGCAAGCCGGTCAAAGCCAACCTGTTCACCATTCCCAGCGGCACGAAAGTCGGTGTAATCTCCGACGTGGACGACACCGTCATGGTCACGCAGGCGCCAAGCCTGATGAAAGCGGCCTACAATCTGCTGCTGCTCAATCCGAAGAAGAAAATGCCGGTGGCGGGCATGAATCTGCTGTTCAACCGCATTGCGGACATGTTTCCGGATGCCCCGTTCTTCTATCTGTCGACGTCGCCGTGGAACGTGGAAAGCTCGATTAGGCATTTCATTGCCGACCATGGGTTCCCGGAAGGGCCGCTGCTGCTGCGTGACCTCGATCCCCGCCCGAAAACGTTCATTCCTTCCGGAGTGCAGCACAAACTCGAGTATGCCGAACAATTAATGGCTGATTTTCCCGATATGAAGTTCATTCTGATCGGCGATGATGGGCAGAAGGATCCGACCACGTACGCCACGATCGCACGTCGGTATCCGGGGCGTGTGCTTGCGATCGGCATACGGCAACTGTCTCCACGCGAGGCCTCCGGTAATCTCGGCACCGTTGCGGGGCGTGCGGCCACGCAGCCGATTCCAGTCACCGACGTTCCTGTATTTACGGGAACGACTGGCTCGAATCTGATGAAAACCATGCTGCCGTTCCTGAAACAACAGCTGGGTGTCTGACGTTTTTCTTTCCACTTACAGCAAGGGGGATGCGCGTTGCGCTGGATTGGGAACGCGATACCGGTATAATCGCCTGCATGACTGATTTTCGGGGTGAACAGGACGCAACGGGCGCGCAGGAAAACGACAAGAGCCGTCAGAGCCGTCTGGGCGAATGCGGAATGCCGATCGCGAAACGCGTGCCGACGGAGCGCGTGTTCCACGGCGACACCTTCATCGATGAGTACGAATGGCTGCGCGACAAGGAATCGCAGGACGTGCAGGATTACGTCGCCGCACAGAACCAGTATTGCGAACAGCGCATGGAAGCGTTGAAAAACCTACGCACCACATTGTTCGACGAGTTCAAATCGCATGTGCAGGAAACCGACATGTCCGTGCCAACGCGCATGGACGGCTACTGGTATTTCACACGCACCAAGGAAGGCCAGCAGTATGCGGTGCAATGCCGTGTGCCGATTCGAAGCGCAGACGATTGGGATCCGCCGACCATTGAGATCGGCGTTCCCCTCGACGGCGAACAAGTGGTGTTCGACACGAATGCCGAAGCGCAAGGCTACGATTTCTTCCGCATTGGTGGCATGGATGTTTCCAAAGACGGACGTTGGATGCTGTACGGCACTGATACCAGCGGCGACGAACGTTACAATTTCCGTATTCGCAATATCGAAACCGGCGATGAACTGCCGGAAGTGTTCGAAGGCATCGGCGGCGCCTGTTTCACGCCGGACGCGCAATGGGTGTTCTACGTGCTGCTCGACGACGCATGGCGTCCATATGCGGTGATGCGACACCGCGTTGGTACCCCCGTCACCGACGATGTGGAAGTGTATCGCGAACAGGACGAACGATTCTGGGTGGGCATCGGCTTGTCGTTCGACGAACGCAATCTGGTGATCGGCACCGGATCGAAAACCACCACCGAAGTGCTGCTGCTTTCCACTGACGATCCGGAAGGTGAATTCCGTGCGTTCATTCCGCGCGAGCCGGATGTGGAATATGACGTGAGCTTCAGCCGTTTCGAAGGTGCCGGCGAGCATGGCGAGGACATTCCGCTCGCCGTGGTTTACCACAATGCGTTGAACCCGAATTTCGAAATCGATGTGATTGACATGCGTTCGCATGAGCCCCCGTATCGTTTGGGTGAGGGTGTGCGTGTGGCCGTCGGCTCGCCGTACGGATGCGAGCATGGCGACGATGTTGAACCGGGCGCTTCTTCGATGCCGATCGGCACGCCGTATTCGAATCCTTGCAATCCCGCCATTTTGCAGGGTGCGCATGGTCTTGGCATCGAGGGAATTTCGATTCATCGGCATTACGTGGCGTTGCAGTACCGTGCGGAAAGTCTGCCGCATATTGCGGTGATGACGAAGGATGCGGCCGCGGAGGATTTTCTTGCAGGTCGCCCATGGCGGTTCACCGAGCTGGTTCCGCACGCGTTGGAAGGCGATTGGGATGTTGATGAGTCGGTGGACGAGATCAACGTGGAGCGTGCCGAAGTGTGGGGTGCGCTCGACCAGTTGGCCGCTGCGCAAGGCGAAGGATCGGCCGTGCATGGGATTTCCCGTAAGGCGATGACTTCGTCGGATGGCGCGACTGCCGATGCGATGCCGGGGGAGACCCGGCGCCTGTATTCGATTAGTACGGGAGATAATCCTTCATATGATGCGCCCCGTATACGCTACTCGTTCGCCAGCTATACGCGCCCCGGCGAGCTGCATGATGTCGATCCGGCAACCGGTGAGGATCGCCTGTTGAAGCGTGCCACCGTGCTTGGTGGATTTGAGCCGCGCGAATATATGGAACGCCGAGTGTGGGTCACCGCCCGCGATGGCGAGCGTATTCCCGTTTCCTTGGTGTGGCGTCGGGACGTGCCTGCTTGTGATTCGGCGATGTTCGTTACTGGTTATGGCGCGTATGAGATCAGTTCGGATCCGGGATTCTCGGTGTCTCGCATCAGTATGCTTGATCGTGGCGTGCTTTATGCGGTGCCGCACATTCGCGGCGGCGGTGAGATGGGTCGTGCCTGGTATGAGCAGGGGCATCTGCTCAATAAGAAGCATTCGTTTGAGGATTTCGTTGATGCCGTGCGTGCGTTGCAACGTGCCGGTTTGGCGTCTCCTGTTCGCACGGTGGCCGATGGTGGTTCCGCCGGTGGCCTGTTGATGGGTGCCGTGGCGAATCTGGCTCCTGAATGTTTTGCCGGTATTGAGGCGGATGTGCCTTTTGTGGATGCGTTGACGTCGATTCTTGACCCGTCGTTGCCGTTGACGGTTACGGAGTGGGACGAGTGGGGCGACCCGTTGCATAATGCGGACGTGTATCGGTATATGAAGGAATATACGCCGTATGAGAATGCGCCGGCTGATGCCGATGATGATCGGGTTGTGGTTTTCCCGAAGATTTTCATCACCACGTCGATGAATGACACGCGTGTGCTGTATGTGGAGCCGATGAAATGGTTGGCTCGCCTGCAGCGCGCTGGTGTGGATGCCGTGGCGAAGATTGAGGTCGAGGCCGGTCATGGGGGTACGTCCGGAAGGTATAAGCAGTGGGAGGAGATTTCCTATGAGAATGCTTGGTGCCTTGCGATGATGGGTATTACGCATTAATTCGTTTGTGTCCGACCGTGTATGTTCGGCGTTTCTTGTAGGGCCCCCGATTTGAGGGTCCTACACCGAACTGCATTGGAAAGTGCCATACGACGTCAAAATCAATGAAGGTGACACGTTCGTGGCCGCCGACGACGCCATATGGAGTGTCCACTAGTTGAGCGTTACGTGTCCACGTGCTGATTCGTTGACTAGAGTCGCGTGCTATGAGTGATTCCGCAAAGAAGTACACCATCGCTGTCATTCCGGGCGATGGCATTGGCAAGGAAGTGACTCCGTGGGCCCAGAAGGCTCTGGAGAAGGCGGCCGAGGGCGTCGCCGAATTCGATTACGAGAATTTCGATCTTGGTGCCGAGCGTTACCTGCGCGACGGTGCGATTCTTCCGGAAGAGGAAGAGGAGCGCATCAAGAAGACCGATGCGATTCTGCTGGGCGCCGTAGGCGATCCGCGCATCAAGGCCGGCATTCTGGAACGTGGTCTGCTGCTCAAGCTCCGCTTCGATCTCGACCAGTACGTCAACCTGCGTCCTTCCAAGCTGTACAAGGGCGTGACCTCCCCGCTCGCCAACCCGGGCGACATCGACTTCGTTGTAGTGCGTGAAGGCACCGAAGGCCTGTACTGCGGCGCCGGCGGAGCGGTGCGTCGCGGCACCCCGAACGAGGTGGCCACCGAAGTCTCCATCAACACCGCCTACGGTGTGGAGCGCGTGGTACGTTACGCCTTCCAGCTGGCCATGAAGCGCAGGAAGCATGTGACCCTCGTGCACAAGAAGAACGTGCTCGTCAACGCGGGCGACATGTGGCAGCGCATCGTTGACAAGGTCGCCGAGGAATATCCGGAAGTCTCCCATGACTATCTGCACATTGACGCGACCACCATCTTCATGGTGTCCAATCCGTCCCGTTTCGACGTGATCCTCACCGACAACCTGTTCGGCGACATCATCACCGACGAGGCCGGCGCCGTGGTCGGTGGCGTTGGCTATTCCGCTTCCGGATGCATCAACGCTTCCGACGAATACCCGTCCATGTTCGAGCCGATCCACGGTTCCGCTCCAGATATCGCAGGTCAGAACAAGGCCAATCCGACCGCCGCGATTCTTTCCGCAGCCATGCTGCTGCGCCACCTTGGATTCGACGAAGCCGCAGCCAAGATCGATGCGGCCGTCGAAGCCGACATTGAGGAACTGGGATCCACCACCCGCTCCACCGACGAGGTCGGACGCGACATTCTGGCCCGCATGTGACGGGCATGATCCGGATTATATGATTTTGCCGGATCCATTCGCCTGTTGAAACGCCCGTCGAATCGAGCTTCATGCTTGGTTCGACGGGCTTCACGTATATTCAGGGGGATTTCAGGGATTGCTTTCAGGGTAGATGAAAGAGATAAGGCAAATTATGGGATATTGTTGGAAACATGAGTGACAACAATGCCGGCTACAACAATTCCGGACAAGACAACTATTACGCGTCGAATGATTCGACCCAAGCTGATTTCGGACAATTCCAGGATGGCTGCAATCAGCCTGCAGCGCAACCGTACAATCCCAACCAGTATGCATCGCAGCAGCCTGTGCAGGGACATGCCCCGGACGCGCAGGGCAACAACATTCCCGACGGTACGTATGGCAATGCCCAGCCATATGGTCAGCCGGCTGCCTACGGTTCGTCCGTGCCCGCAGATGGCTTGGCCGCTCCCGCTTACGCGCAGCCTACGCAGCCAGCTCAGCCTAGCTACGGCCAGCCGATGTATGGACCGGCGGATTACGCACAATCGGCGCAGACCCCCTATGATCAGCAGCCGGCGCAGCCCCAATACACGCAGCCCGCATACAATCAGCCGCCAATCTACGCGCAGCAGGCCTACTATCAGGCGGCCCAACAGCAGCCAGGCTACGGCTACGCGCAGAAGTCGAAGATCGTCGCCGGCCTTCTTGGCCTGTTCCTCGGCACCCTAGGCATACACAACTTCTATCTGGGCTACACCGGCAAGGCCGTGGCCCAGCTGTTGCTGACCCTGATCGGATGGATCATCCTTGTCGGACCGATCATTTCCGGAATCTGGGCTCTGATCGAAGCCGTCCTCATCCTGTGTTCCAGCTACGGATCCAGCTGGCACCGCGACGGGCGTGGCCAAGAGCTCCAAGATTGATGCGCAGAGGCCTGTACAAGCAGCCGGGTGGAAAACTCGTAGGGGTTTCCGTCCGGCTTTCTGATGCCGTTCCAGCATATTCCCGCGAATGCGCAAGCTCCACCCAATCCGTAGAACAATGCCGGATCGACGGCGATTTCTTTCTTGACGGCAATGACAAGGATTCCCGCCGACTATTGCAGGATTTGGAAAACTTGCTGCAAAGCCAGCAAAGCGCGCCCGCACGCGATATTACGCGACGATTGCAAGCGATTACCGCGAACTATCCGAACGTGCGATTGGTGGGCATGACGGAAGAGGGCATCGCCATCGCTTTCCTCCGCGCAATCACAGGAAGCGAATCGCGCAATGCGGAAGATGCAACGAACAACGGGAATATCGTGCGGTCCGCGAAACAATATTCCGGGGAACAACTGGAAACGCATAATGCGCTGACGCAAGAGGAATATCTGGAACGTTGGCGGGCCCTGAAACCGACCGTCATCCATGACAAACCGCGAAATCCAAACGAACAAATGGAAACCGACATCGCATGGGCGCGCGAAGTGGCGGCAGGAAAACGCGAACCCACGCTGCGTATCTGGGAATGGGCCGCGCCGGCGGTGGTCATCGGCAAATTCCAATCACTCGAAGACGAAGTCAACACGGCGGTCGCGCAGAGGGAAGGATTTACCGTGGTCCGACGTTGCACCGGCGGCGGGGCAATGTTCATCGAACCGGGCAACACCATCACCTACTCGCTATACGCGCCGCTCGATTTCACCCAAAGCATAGGCGTCGAGGAATCATACCGGCTCTGCGATTTCTGGCTGGTGCGCGCGCTTAAGGAACTCGGTCTCGACGTACGATTCGCCGGTCTCAACGACATCGCCACGCAATATGGCAAACTCGGCGGAGCCGCGCAACGCCGCTTCACGCCAGTAGGAGGAGGGCCTGGCGCCGTACTGCACCATGTGACCCTCGCCTACGATATCGACGCGGAAAAAATGGGACGGGTGCTGAACACCTCACGCGAAAAAATGTCGGACAAAGCGGTGAAATCAGCGGTAAAACGAGTCGATCCGATGCGCTCGCAGACGGGCATGAGCCGCGAAGACGTGGTTGAACGGCTGCTCGATGCCGCCAAGCGAGTTACAATGTAGCCCGACGATAGAAGCCGCCCGAATGTCAAGGGCGATGAGAACGCTACGAAGGCTTGGTGTTCCACGAGGGCATGCGGAATCGCAGCAAGCTTTCGAAGCCGCAGCAGCGCGCCCGACAACACGTCTGGTGGCCGTGCCCAGAGGATGCGCCTATGAACACGGAGGTGTGACAAATGGCTACGCCAAACGAGACAAATAGTGGACCCAGTGGCGAAAGTGCAATGTTGCTGCATACCGCGTTGTTCAAGCAGGTTTCTTCCGAAGAGGCGGAGGAACTGCTGCCGCATCTGCAACATGCCGAATACAACAAGGGCGACTATATTTTCCGTGAAGGCGACACCGATCATCGCATGTATCTGCTGGAACGCGGGCGCGTCAAACTAATCCGGCAATCGTCCGACAGACGTGTGCAGTTGTTGAGCATTCATGCGTACGGCGAAGTGCTGGGTGAGATTCCGGTGTTCGATCCGCACGGTGGGCCGCGCACCGCGTCCGCCGTGGCCATGACCAATGACACGAAAGTCGTGTGGCTTGAACATGACGCCCTGTTCGCATGGCTTGACGAGCATCCGCGCGTGGCCGTCGACATGCTTCAGGTGCTCGCGCATCGCATGCGTGACAACAACGAGCGCATTTCGGAACTTGTGTTCATGGACGTGCCGGGACGTTTGGCAAAAACGCTGCTGAATCTGGCGTCACGTTTCGGTGAGCCGGTCGAGGCGGGGTTGAAGGTGCCACACGATCTGACGCAGGAGGAAATGGCGCAGCTGGTCGGTTCGTCGCGTGAGACGGTGAACAAGGCGCTGATGGATTTCGCCAACCGTGGATGGATTGCGCGTGAGGGCCGTTCCATCGTCATCTATCAGCCGGGTATGCTTATTCGGCGGGCGAGACGATAATTTCGGCTATTTTCCAGTGTTTTTCAAGTTTTACGGTTGTTTGTGAGAAATCCGTGACGCCTGTGGGCGAGCGGTTGATTAGTAGACCCACCACTTTAGAATGGGCACCATGCCCGAAAAGAAGACTTTGACCGTTCAACGTGTGCTCGCGCTCGTGATTGCCTACATCACGCTGAGTGTGGGTGGCGGCGTGGCCGCCAGTTTGTTCCTCCTACCGGCGGTTTTCGGCGCGAACAGCGTCGCCAAGGCGGTTATTCCGTCGCTGTCGGTCGAAGGTATTGATTTTGATGTGACCAGCTTGCCGCAGAAGTCGACCATGTACGCTTCCGATGGCACCACGAAAATCACCGAATTCTGGGATCAGAATCGTGAAGTCGTGCCGTTGAAGAAGATTTCCAAATACATGCAGCAGGCCGTGGTCTCGCGTGAAGACAGGCGATTCTTCACTCACGGCGGCGTTGATGTGCAGGGTGTGTTCCGTGCATTCGTCCAAACATACGTGAAGGGCGACCATCAGGGCGGTTCCTCCCTTACCCAGCAGTATGTCAAAAACGTGCTGATTCTGCAGGCGCAGCAGGATGACGATCCGATTGCGCAATACCATGCGTCGGAAGATACCATCGCACGAAAATTGAGAGAAATGCTGATTTCCGTGCAAATGGAAAAGCAGTATTCCAAGCCTGAAATTTTGCAGGGATATCTCAATATCGCACAGTTCGGCGGCAATAGCCTCTATGGTGTGCAGGCGGCTGCGAAACGGTATTTCAATACCACCGCCGATCAGCTGAACATCGTGCAGTCCGCCACCATTGCGGCAATCACCAAGAATCCGAACGCGTACGATCCTTCCGTCGAATCGAACCAGCCGGAATCCGAGAAGCAACGCAACATCGTGCTGCAGCTGATGCACGAGCAGGGCTATATTTCGGATGCGGAATATCAGGAAGCGGTCAATACTCCGCTCGTGGATACGCTTAATGTCCAGCCTATTTCCACCGGTTGCATGGCAGCGGATTATGATGCAGGCTATTTCTGCGATTACGTGGTGCATAAGATTTTGAATTCCAAGGAATTCGGCAAGACCAGCGAGGACAGGGAAAGACTGCTGAAAGAGGGCGGTCTGAAGATTGTCACCACGTTGGATATCGACGCCAACACCTTGTTGAACGAAACCGCGCGCAACACCATTCCGCCGGAAGATTCCTCCGGCATGGAAATCGTGATGGCGTCCGTCAAACCGGGTACCGGAGAAGTGTTGGGCTTCGGTCTGAATCGAACGTATGATGCCACCGAAGCGGCGCAGAACGACCAGACCAGGGATTCCATGAACTATGCCGTGGACCGAGAAGACGGCGGCGGCATGGGCTTCTCCATCGGCTCGTCGTGGAAGCCTATCAATCTGGTGGCATGGATGGAAGCAGGGCATTCCGTCAACGAGAACCTGCAGACGTCCACGAGGTATTCGACCTCGTTGTTCGCATGCGATCGTTATACCGGCGGCACCGATTCGTGGAACGTCACCAACGCAATAACCAATGGAACGGTGAACCCGGAAACGCCGGCATTGGCTTTGGCAAGGTCTCATAACACCACGCAGGCTTCCATGGGATCCATCATCGGTTTGTGCAAGATTGCCGATACCGCAACTGAACTTGGCTATCATGATGCGAATACCGGTGAGACGCTCGACAAGACCTCATCATTCGTGCCTGCCATGATGGTCGGTAACGTCAACGTGTCCCCGCTGACGATGGCAAGCATCTTCGCTGTATATGCGTCCAATGGCGTGCAATGCAATCCGATCGCGCTGAAGCAGGTGACTGATGTGGATGGCAATGATATTAAGGTGCCTTCCGCGAACTGCCATCAGGCGGTTGATCCGGAAATCATTCAAACGCTTGCTTGGGCCATGAATCAAGGCGTTGTTCGTCCTGACGGCGCAGGCGGTGTGGCACAGTTGGCCAATGGACGTAAGACCTTCGCCAAGACCGGTACCCACGAGGATCAGCTAGTTACGACAGGTGGTTTCATTCCGAACCAGATCGCTACATTCGTGCTCGTCGGTGACGTGCAGAATCCGGTTGGACACCCGATTGCGAATATCGCTATCAACGGCCAATACCACGGCTATTGGGATGGTTCCACCATCGCGGCCCCGGCATGGCGTGACTTTATGAATGCTTATGCGGAACGCAAACAGCTGCCGATTGATAACGATTATGGGCAGCCTGCGGCCAAGTATTCCGCAACATCCGGCGCGGTCACCAGGATCGGCGGTGGAAAGCAGAATGCCACACAGCAGCAAAGCACAATCATCCAGCAGCAGAACCAGTCACTTCAGCAGCAAAGCCAGTCGCTTCAGCAGCAAAGCCAGCAGAACGACCAGCAGGCTGATCAGGATCAGCAGCAGACCGAAGATGAGTGACGCTTCCGCAATTCAGTGAATGGAAGTGAACAATCAATGAACGCCCGCCATGCTCGGCGGGCGTTCTGCGTAGAATGCAGATAGTGCCGGTTCTACGGCACGAAATCTCCAGAGAAGCTCAAGGGGAATACGAAAAGAAGGTTCAGCTGATCGGCATGAAGCCGGTAGGTGCGACCGGAGGGGGAGCTACTACGATGAGCGAAGATGAAAAGAAGACGAAGCAGTCGAAGAAGGCCAAAACCAATGGCACGGTTGACCTGTTCGATCCTATGACTTTGCGTGGAGTGGCCGTGCGCAACCGTATCTGGCTGCCGCCGATGGACACGTATTCCGCGTTGGCCCAGGATGGTCTGCCCACGCCATTCCACTACCAGCATTATGTGTCGCGTGCCATGGGCGGTTTCGGCATGATTATCGTGGAAGCTACCGCAGTGGCGCCGGAGGGTCGTATTTCGCCATGCGACTTGGGATTGTGGGCCGACGAGCAGATGGATGCATGGCGTTGGATCGTTGCCGATACGAAGGCCGCCGGCGCCACCATGGCGGTGCAGCTCAACCATGCCGGACGCAAAGCCTCCACCGGTTGCTTCTCCATCGGTTTCGAGCATGAGAGCGTGCCGGAGGAACAGGGCGGTTGGAAGACCGTGGGGCCAAGCGCCAACGCGTTCGGCTCGCTGACCAAGCCTCGCGCGTTGACCGTTGACGAGATCCATGCCATTGTCGACCAGTTCCGCGATGCCGCTTGGCGTGCTTATGATATCGGTTTTGACGCGGTGGAAATTCATGCGGCCCACGGCTATCTGCTGTCGCAGTTCCTCGACCCGCTGATTAACGAGCGTGAGGATGAGTATGGCGGATCGTTCGAAAACCGCATCCGCATGCTGGTCGAGGTCGTGGACGCCGTGCGTTCCGTCGTGCCCGACACCATGCCGGTGCTGGTGCGCGTTTCCGCAACCGACTGGGCTGCCGGCGGTTGGGATCTCGACCAGACCGTCGACCTTGCCAAAGTATTGAAGGAGCATGGCGTCGATCTGGTGGATGTTTCCACCGGAGGCATGATTCCGGGCGTGACCATTCCGGTCAAGCCCGGCTATCAGGTTCCGTTCGCGGAGCAGGTGCGTTCGCGTGCCGGAATCCCAACCACGGCGGTCGGTCTGATCACCAAACCGAAGCAGGCCAAGAAGATTCTCAAATCCGGTGCTGCCGACGCCATCGAAATTGGACGTGTGGCATTGCGTGATCCGAACTGGCCATTGCGTGCCGCAGCCAAGCTCGATATTCCGACCGAAAATGCGCCCTATCAGCCGCAATACGTGCGTGGCGCGTATTAAATGGAACCGATAGATTGGATTATCGTCAGATAAATATCAGATAAAAACAGGCAGTATTGGTAATCGCAATAAAATAGCGTCCCGCACCATGGTATTGGTTGCGGGACGCATTATTTTTGCTGCTTTCATCTATCGGGAAGCCGGCTGAAATCAGGCGTCGATGCCGACGGCCTGGCTGACGTGGTCGAAACCGTCGCGCTTGAGCAGTTCGGCGAGGCCGCGCTTCAAAACGGTGATCTGCTGCGGACCGCGGTACATCAGCGAGCTGATGAACATCACCAACGACGAGCCGGAACGGATCTTCTCATAGGCCTGCTGCGGTGTGAACACGCCGCCGATGCCTGCGATTGTGAAACGGTCGCCGTATTCGCGGTACACCTGCTTGATGCGTTCGTTGCTGGCCGCATAGCAAGGCGAGCCCGACAATCCGCCCTCCCAATCACGCGGGATGTTCATGCCGGTACGATCCTTCTGCAGGTTCGCGATCGATAGTCCCTGCACGTTGTGCTCGGCAAGCACGTCAAGCAGTTCCTTGAACTCTTCCCAGCTCTTGTTCAACGGCAGTTTTACCAGTGTGGGCTGCGGGCGTTCGATTTTGTCGAGTTCGGTGAATAGCCTGTCGAGCGCTTCCGGACTTTCGTTGAACGGCTCGCCGGCCATGGTGTTCGGGCAGGAGATGTTCACTTCGACCATGGCGGTGCGGCCGACGGCGCGACGCATCGAAGTGCAGTAATCCTCGATGCCCTCCTCCAAATCGCCGGTTTTGGTGTCGTTCGTGCGCGCGATTGATACGGAAATCTGCATGTCGCGAGCTTTCGTCCAAGCCTGCTCAGCACGCGGAATCACGATTTCCGATCCCTCATTGGCAAGACCGACGTGCACCATCATCGAATCATATTCAGGCAGGCGATGGAACCACGGCCTCGGATTGCCAGGGCATGGGCGGGACGTGGTGGAACCGACCGTTTCGAAGCCGAAACCGGCATTGTCGAGCAAGACCGGCATCTCGCAGTTCTTGTCAAGACCGGCGGAAAGACCGAACGGATTGACGAAGTCGATGCCCATAACATTGGTTTCCAGCACCGGGTCGGAGTAGTTGAGCATTTCACGGCACGCCCACATCAGCGGAGGAATGTTCTTGGTGATCTTGCAGAACTGGATCATCTGGTCATGCGCCACGTCGGGCGTTTGATTGAAAACGAAAAACGGTTTGATGATGTGCTTGTAGCCGAAGGTGAAGAGATCGGTGGTGGCTTTGTTCACCGCGTCGTGCCAGAAATTCTCAGAAACATACGTCATGGTTCACCATTCTCGCATCGTTTGCTGAAAGAAGGCAACATGGTGATCGGTTTCGTTGACGGTATGTCGACGTTCGTTTTTGTGCGATTCGGAGGATTATGGGATGTTCAAGTACACTTTTTTGCCAGTAAAACACGCGAAACGTTCATCTCAGTTTTTATTTTGAGTGAACATGTGCGATAATGTTCGAATGATATCGTCACAACGTCAACATTTGATTTTGAGCAGGTTGCGTACCCGCGGTGCGGTGCGTATCACCGCATTGTCCAAAGAATTGGGTGTTTCCGCCATGACTATCCGTCGCGATATCGCCGATCTGGCCGACAAGGGTTTGCTGAAACGCGTGCACGGCGGCGCCGTCACCACCAGCACGCTGCTGAGCGAGCCGCTGTTCTCTGTAAAGTCGCAGATGGACATCGGCCTCAAAGACGCCATCGCACAGGAAGCCATCAAATATGTGGCGCCCGGCGACGTGATCGCCGTCGGCGGCGGCACCACGGCATACGTGTTCGCGCAACATCTGCTTGAATCGCAGCAGTCATCGGGCATAACCATCCTCACCAACTCCATTCCGGTGGCAGAACTGGTGCAGGCGCTGGAATCGAAAGACGTGGAAGTCATCGTGACCGGCGGCGTGACCACCCGATCCAACTCGCTCGTAGGGCCGATTGCCGACAAGGTGGTGTCCTCCCTGCGCGTCAACACAGTCTTCCTGGGCACGCATTCCGTGTCCATTCCGCGCGGCTTCCTCATGCCGAACTCGCTTGAGGCTGCAACCGATATGGCAATGATGGACATTGCCGATCGAACCATAATTTTGACCGATCACACCAAGTGGAGCTGCACATCATTGTCGCTTTTCGCACGCTTCGACCAGGTGGACACGGTCATTACCGATGATGGACTAGACCCCGATTCGGTTGGGAAAACAAGGGATTTGGTTAAAGAGCTCGTGCTGGCGCACCAGAGCGAGCCTATTCAGGAAGGTGAATAACCATAATGAGTGAATTCGCAAACTACACTCCCGGAGAGTACGCGAAGGAGCACATTCGCATCACGCCGACCACGCTCGCCGATGGCCGTGCGTTCTTCTACCTCGACGATGATCCGGAATATGTTTCCGGCGCGAAGACGCGCGAACTGAACGATCCTCGTCAGCTGGCATACCGCTTCTCCAACCAGCTCAACGCAGCCGGTGAGGAAGTGCCGTACGCCGCTCCGGAAATGCGTCGCGATCCACTGACCGGCGATTGGATTCCGATGGCGACCGCACGCATGAACCGCCCGATCACCGCAGGACCGGGTGCCACCGCCAAAGGCAACCCGCTGGCCGCACGCAAGCCGGGCGACCCGTATCAGGACGGCGAAGTGCCGGATACCGACTACAACGTGGTCGTGTTCGAAAACCGCTTCCCGTCGATGGTTCGAGTGCCGGGCCGTTCCGAAGCCGTGGAATACGTCAACGGCAACCCGCTGTGGGAGAAGAAGCTCGCCGCAGGCCGCTGCGAAGTGATCTGCTTCGACCCGGACGAAAACGGTCTGCCGGCGGATCTGCCGGTCTCCCGTCTGCGCACCGTTGTGGAAGCATGGGCGTTCCGTACCGCCGAAATCTCCAAGATGGAAGGCATCGAACAGATCTTCCCGTTCGAAAACCACGGACAGGAAATCGGCGTCTCCCTGGCACACCCTCACGGACAGGTCTACTGCTACCCGTTCATCGCGCCGAAGATGGAAGCCGAACTCAAGCAGACCGAAGCCTACCATGAGAAGACCGGCGGCAACCTGCTCAAGGATCTCATGAACTCCGAAATCGAAGCTGGGGAGCGCATCGTCATGCGCAACCACAGCTGGGTGGCCTACGTGCCAGCCGCAGCCCGCTGGCCCCTCGAGGTACATGTGGCCCCGGTGCGCGACGTGCTCACCCTCGACGAGCTCAACGACCAGGAACGTTGGGATCTGGCCGTCATGTACTCCACCCTGCTCAAGCGCGGCAACGCGTTCTTCGACAAGGGCGACGGCAAGGGCATGGACCTGCCATACATCGCAGCATGGCACCAGGCTCCGATCCACGACGCACGCCGTGAAAACTACCGCCTGAACCTGCAGTTCTTCTCGTTCCGCCGCGCAGCCAACAAGATCAAGTATCTGGCCGGATCCGAATCCGGCATGGCCGCATGGGTTTCCGACACCACGCCGGAACTCATCGCCAAGCGCTTCCACGAGCTCGGACCAATCGACATCGAAGGCTGAAAACCAATAAAACCCAAAGGACAAAACACCAATGACTGCTGTTGAATTCATTGAGCCGCTTTCGCATGACGAAGGCGTGAAGATCGCCGTCGACCTGTTCAAGGCCACCTACGGTGAGGAACCGGCTGGCGTATGGGCCGCACCGGGCCGTGTGAACCTGATTGGCGAGCACACCGACTACAACGCGGGCCTGTGCCTGCCGATCGCACTGCCGCACCGCACGTTCATCGCGCTCAAGCCGCGTGAAGACACCAAGGTGCGCGTGGTTTCCGACGTCGACCCCGAAAACGTTACCGAAGCCGACCTCGACGGTCTGCAGGCCGGTGGTGTGGAAGGCTGGGCCGCCTACCCGGTGGGTGTGGCCTGGGCATTGCGCGAAGCCGGCTTCAACGCCGTGCAAGGCTTCGATGCGGCATTCTCTTCCTGCGTGCCGCTCGGATCGGGCCTGAGCTCGTCCGCCGCCATGACCTGCTCGACCGCGCTGGCCCTGGATGACGTGTACGGCTTGGGCTACGGCGCTTCCGACGCCGGCCGTGTGACGCTGATCAACGCCGCCATCAAGTCCGAGAACGACATGGCCGGCGCCTCCACCGGCGGCCTCGACCAGAACGCCTCCATGCGCTGCACGTTCGGCCATGCGCTGCGCCTGGACTGCCGCCCGGAGCTGAGCCCGCTGGAGAATGTCTCCCAGCAGGAGTTCGATCTCGACAAGTACGGTCTGGAGCTGATGGTGCTCGACACTCAGGCTCCGCACCAGCTCAACGACGGCCAGTATGCCCAGCGCCGCGCCACCTGCGAGAAGGCCGCCGAAATCCTCGGCGTGGCCAACCTGCGTGTGGTTGCCGACAGCATCGCCAAGTCCGACGATCCGTTCCAGGCGCTCAAGGAAACGCTCGACAAGCTGGAAGACGACACGATGAAGAAGCGCGTGCGTCATGTGATCACTGAGATTGCGCGCGTCAACTCCTTCGTACGTGCCTTCGCCAACGGCAAGATCGACGAAGCCGGACGACTGTTCAACGCGTCTCATGATTCGCTCGCAGCCGACTACGAAGTGACCGTTCCCGAACTCGACATCGCCGTGGAAGTGGCCCGCGCCAACGGTGCATACGGCGCACGCATGACCGGCGGCGGCTTCGGCGGCTCCATCATCGCGCTGGTGGACAAGGGCCAGGGCCACGAAATCGCACAGAAGATTGCTGACCGCTTCGAAAAGGAAGGTTTCAACGCACCTCGCGCCTTGCCGGCGTTCGCTGCGGCTTCCGCGAGCCGCGAGGCCTGATCGCAGAAGCTGATGCAAAAACGCGCGTTGGCGCACGTCCATGAAAAGGACGTGCGCCAACGCGCGTTTTTCATGATTTACTGTGGACCAGATGGCGCACGGCGTATCCCGCGGCGATGGACAGCAGACACGATGCCGAATGCTTCATCTCCGGCTCCCGGTGCGGCTACGTGTTTGGCCTGGTGCCGTCTGTGATCGTATTCGTGCTCCCCTCCTTCTTCCTGAAGGAGGGGAGCATCTTTCGTAAGTAGCGACGTGTCGACTTGGTGGCCGTCCTGTTCGGCTACGTTTTTGTGCGTGCAGTGGATGGGCGGTACGTGTATTTGATGAAAACGATACGTTATACGATTAACGGCGTGTCGCGATGTGGGTGATTCCGGTGTTCTGCAAGAACGGCAGTATAGAGCCGAAGTTTACGTTTGCGACGCTGGGGGGACTGGTCGATGAGAGTGTTAACTATTGAGATAAACGATTAACGTTTGACATTAAACGATTAACGATTTATAGTGTTAACCACCGCAAGGAAACAACCACAAAGCAAGTGGCTGACGGGGTCGTACCGGTGCGTCTTACATCGGTACGGGGAGGAAACATCAAGGAAGAAGGAGCCTAATCATGGCACGAAGAAGTGTTCGCCTGTTGGCATCAATAGCTGCAGTCGCGACTATGGTCACGACGTTTGCCGCCTGCGGCAACAAGCAGGCCACCACAGACGAGAACGGCAAGCCAATCGTCAATATTCTGGTTCGTCGCAACGTGACCGACCATCCGATGCAGGACACCCAGTACACCAAGGATCTGGAAGCCGCCTGCGATTGCACCATCAAGTGGCAGGAAGTCTCCGACAACGCTTGGGGTCAGCAGAAGAGCGCCAAGATGGCCGCCGGTGAATTCCCGGACATTGGCTTGAGCTTGTTCAGCATGGTGGATGCGGCCAAGTACAGCACCTATTTCGAGGATCTCAAGCCGCATCTGGACAAGATGCCGAACGTCAAGAAGTTCCTCAAGGCCCAGCCGGGCGCCGCGAAGTACGTTACCGATGGCACCAAGATCGCCATGCTGCCCTCCGACCGCGGCAAGGGTTACGAGGTTTCCGGCACTCACATGTTCATCAACAAGACCTGGCTGGACAAGCTGGGACTCCAGATGCCGACCACTTGGGACGAGCTCGAGAACGTGCTCGATGCATTCAAGACCCAGGATCCGAACGGCAACGGCAAGGCTGATGAGGTGCCGATGAATATCCGCAGCCTCGGCTTCGGCCTGTGGAGCCCTCTGGCGCTGATGAACTCCGAAGGCGTGGTCACCTCCTTCATGGGCGGTGGCGCTTCCGAACAGGGCTATTATGTGGACAACGGCAAGGTTAAGAGCTATTACACCTCCGACGCGCTCAAGGACGTCGTCTCCTACCTGCACGGACTCATGGCCAAGGGCCTTATCCCGAAGGATGTGCTCACCCGCGACGCCTCGCAATACACTTCGCAGACCGTCAGTGACGGCAAGACCGCGCTGACCGGCGTCTCCTTCGGTTGGTCCAACTACGCCGAATACGGCAACGCGCTTGGCGACCAGTACGTCACCCTGCCGCCGCTGAAGAAGGACGCCTCCACGCCCGACTCCCAGGTCAAGTGGGATTATTCCCAGGACGCCTGCCGCTGGGCCTACTCCGGTTCCGGCCTGACCGTCAACCCGAACGCAGCCAACCAGGACGCCATCTACAAGGTGATCGACGCCATGTATGGCGAGAAGCTTTCCGTGGCTGGATTCTTCGGCTCTATTCCAGATATCGTCTCCGATGACGGCGACCACCAGTACACCATCGACAAGGCTAAAGCCTACGCCGAATATCCTGATACCCGCGCCGTCGCCCTGCAGGACCGCTTCGGTGGCTGGATTCGCGACGACGTGAAGATGGTCAACGACACCAACGCCGACCAGGTCACTGCGTCCGATTTGGCCATTCGTGAGGCGCGCAACCGCGTCGACGGCGTCAAGGATGTCGTACCGATTTACGTGCGCCCGGATACCGAGGACTCCAACACCCTGCAAAACAACAACACCGCCATCTCCAACTACGCGAACAACCAGATCGCGAAGTGGGTCCAGAAGGGCGGCATCGACAAGGAATGGGATGCCTACGTGAAAAAGGTGTCCGAACCGACCCTCGGCCTCGACGCCAACATCAAGATTTGGCAGAAGTGGTACGACAAGTACACCAAGTAGCCAAGTAATACCGCGGGGTCCATCGCACGGGTTCGTTTCTCTCCCGTGACTGCCGCCGGACCCCGCATTTTTGTTCCCTAGCAATCATCCTAAATTGGAGACCAACATGAGTGCACAAACATCGCAAGGCGTTGCTGCACGGACCGTGGCGATGGAAGCGGCTCCCGACCGCAAGAAACCAGGTCTGCTCGATCGCATCGCCGACCATTTACGTCGCTACTGGCAGTTGTGGATTCTTTCCGCTCCGGCATTGTTCTTCGTGGGACTGTTCTCCTACGTGCCGATGTGGGGCATCCAGCTCGCCTTCCGCGAGTTCGATCCGACCAAAGGCCTGACCGGCGGCAAATTCGTCGGTTTCAAATACTTCCTGGAATTCTTCCACAACCCGCTGTTTGGCGAGATCATGACCAACACCATCCGCATTTCCCTTTGGACACTGGTCATGGGCTTCATTTTTCCGATTATTCTGGCCCTGCTGATCAATCAGATCGGTTCTAAGAAAATCAAGGGTTTCGTACAAACGATCACCTACATGCCCCACTTCATCTCCGTGGTGGTCATCGTCTCCATGCTCAACATCTTCCTGACTCCTGGTACCGGCATTCTCGGTCGCTTCTTCGGTGATGAATCACTGATGGGCTCCACCAGCGCCATCACCGCGGTCTATTGGATCTCCGAAGTCTGGCAGCATGTTGGTTGGAACTCCATCATCTACCTGGCTGCGCTCGCCGGTGTGAACACATCGCTGTACGAGGCGGCGAAGATCGACGGTGCAGGCCGTCTGCAGTTGATTCGCTACGTCGATATTCCTGCGATCATGCCGACATGTGCGATCCTGCTCATCATGAACATGGGCTCCGTGCTCAACGTGGGCTTCGACAAGATCTATCTGATGCAGAATTCGCTGAACATGCCGGCCACCGAAGTCATCGCCACATACACCTACAAAATCGGTATTATCAATGGCCAATACTCGTATTCGACGGCAATTGGCCTGTTCAACACCTTGGTCAACTTCATCTTCCTGATCACCGCGAATGCAATCGCCAAGCGCGTTTCCGATACGAGCATTTTCTAGAAGGGTTTTATCATGTCTGCAACAATTGAGGCTGTTACCCAGAACAAGAACGACATTCCCTGGAACAAGCACGTGCGCCAGAAGCAGAAGCCAGGTGACCTGGCGGTGTCGGGCATCATCAATGTGCTGCTGCTCCTGACCATTGTGGCGGTGCTCTACCCGCTGTGGTTCGTGGTCATCGCATCATTTTCAAATCCGAACGCCGTGGCCGGCGGTGAAGTGCTGCTGCTACCCAAGGGTGTGACCTTCGTTGGCTATGCTAAGGTGTTCGCCAACCAGCGCATCTGGCAGGGCTATCTCAACACCATCATCTATTCGGTGGTCGGCACCGCGGTCAACATGGCAGTGACCATTCCCTGCGCCTTCGCGCTATCCCGTCGCGAGTTCAAGCCGCGACGCGTGATCATGTTCCTGTTCACCGTGACCATGTTCATCGCCGGCGGCCTGATTCCGAACTACCTGCTGTACAAGAGCCTCGGCATCAACAACAGCATGTGGGTGTTCATCCTGCCTGGCGCAGTTTCCGTGTACAACGTGATCGTGGCCCGCTCCTTCTTCGAAACCTCTATCCCCGAAGAGCTCTTCGACGCGGCCCAGATCGACGGGCTGAGCTACTTTGGCTACTTCTTCAAGATTGTGCTGCCGTTAAGCTCCGCGATTCTGGCTGTAATTGGTCTGTACTACTTTGTCGGCCACTGGAACGACTTCATGACGGGCCTTATCTACATCACCGACGACAAGAAGCAGCCATTGCAGGTGGTGTTGCAGCAGTTGCTACTGGTGGCGCAGGGTACTGGAACCAATGTCAACGCGGCTGCGCAGCAGCAGGCCGCCGATCAGATCAAGTTCGGCATCATCATCGTCTCTACCCTGCCTCTGCTTGTGCTCTATCCGTTCTTGCAGAAGTACTTCAACAAGGGCGTGATGCTCGGCGCGGTCAAGGGTTGAGTCAAACGCAATCCGACAAGAGATAACCAATCTAAAAGCCAGCCGATAGAAAGGATTCGCTATGCTTGCCCGCTTCTCTGTGGCCTACGAGCGGTTCTGCCGTCTGCTAGTCGCGATTTTCGTGGTCAACGTGGCCATACTCGCGCACACTCTGATGGGAGCCGTCGTGCTGGGATTTCTCCCCTCGTTCGCGGCTGCGCAGGCTACGTTCCGTGCGTGGGTGCTTTCTGAGGACCGTTCAATGCGGGCCAAGGAAGTTTGGAAGACGTTTCACGGCTTCTGGAAAAGCGAAGTCAAGCGCGCGAATCTTTTCGGTTGGCCTTTGATTATTCTCTGGGCCGTGGTCATCGTCGACTACTGCGTAATGAACTGGCATGCTCGCGGCGATTTCGACATCATGGTTTCCGGCGTGCTGCTGCTCATCATCGTAGTTTTGGCAGTGTTCTCGTCCTTGGTTTGGGTGGTGCGCGCGAACTATGAAGAGAATTCCGTCTGGATTGTTCGTACAACACTGGCGATGATTGTGGCACGCCCGTTGTGCAGCCTTCTGCAGGTTGGACTGCTGATTCTTACCGTGCTTGTATGGGTGCAATGGCCTGGAATTCTCATGGTGTTCGGCTTGTCGCTGCCGATGTTCTGCACAGCCTGGATTATTTATTCATTCGGCCGTCTGCCTGGAATGGACATTCATGACCGCATGGAACAGAGCGCGGGCCACGCCCGAAACCAGACATCGTGACATGTTCGCAAAAAAGGGGGTGATAAAATGGTGCAGTCGTCAGTAAGGCAACGAGTGAACAGGTCCAAACGATTGGTATCCATCAAAGACATAGCTAAGGAAGCGGGTGTTTCCGTATGCACTGTGTCTTTGGTTATGAACAACAAGGATCACAATCGCGTCAGCAAGGCGGTTGCGCAGAAAATCCGTGCGACTGCCGAGAACATGGGGTACAAGCCCAATTCCGTGGCGCGTACCCTACGTACCAACAAATCCAACGCCTTGGGATTTGTGACCGATGAGATCGCCACGACCCCGTACGCGAGCAAGGTACTCGAAGGTGCGCAGGATGCTGCGAGCAAGCTCGGATACATACTGCTTACCACGAACACCAATAATGACGCTGAACTCGAGAACCAAGAAATATCCGCCCTGCTCCGATACAACGTGGATGGCTTCCTATACGCCATGATGTTCCACCGCAAAGTGGACATTCCCGAAGTCTTGGAAGGCAGCCCGACCGTGGTGGTGGACAGTGAGGATGCAGCGGGGCGAGTTCCCTCGGTCTACCCCGATGATGAACTGGCGGGGTATGATGCCACCGACCGTCTGATCAAAGCTGGATGCAGACGCATCGTCTACTACGGTTCCGCAACCCCCATCGTCGCGCAAGGTCAACGTCTGACTGGTTACCGACGTGCGCTTGCGGAAGCAGGCATTCCATTCGATGACGCTTTGGTTGTCGAAGTATCGGAATTTACTAACGCGGACGATGAAGCGGCGCGGGTGTTCGACGAAATCAAGCCGGACGGCATCTTTTGTTTCAACGATGTGCGCGCCACTTTCATCTACGAAGCCGCACGCGAACGCGGAGTGCGCATCGGCGCTGACGTGTCGGTGATCAGCATCGATAACCAGCCGTTCATCACTAATGTGATCAAACCATCACTGACTACGCTGGAACTACCCCATTATGAGATGGGTTTTGAAGCGGTTCGGCAACTTGTCGCCATACTTGACGGCGACAAGGCCGTAGCCGATCTTGAGTCCGATCGTAGCATGGCGGTGCAGAGGCAACGTGATGGCAGCAAAACAGCATTGCGCTGCCGCATCATCGAACGCGATTCCATCGTGTCGTGACGGACGTTTCTTTCCGTATTTGTTTTTCTAATTATCTGTTTTTCAATGCGTAGCCACGTGATATCCGATCATGTGGCGCTGTGGAGGAGATCATTATGCCTGACAACTATTCCGTTGCCATCGAAACCGGCGGCTACCGTCTGCTGGAATTGTTCGCCGAAAGATGCGGCGATGACGCTGCCGTCACCATTACAGACGGGGACGGCCATCAAATCGCCAGCCATGCCATGCCGGTGGCCGAGCGTCGTCACCATTTCTTGATTCCGGTGCCGACGAACGTGCGTATTACGGTGAGTGCGCACCGACTGACCGTACGGTTCGCCTACTTGTCCGAGTGTGAGAATCTCCTTGATGAAGGCGTGCGTTTCATCAGCATGAATCCGTACGACAATGAATGGGATACGCAGCCGACGCTGGAGCAGATCTATGATCGCTTCGCTCGCCCTGCGGCGCATTTCGAGCCATTCGCTCGCTGGATGAATGATCCTAACGGCCTGTGTCGTTTCCAAGGACGCTACCATCTGTTCTACCAATTCAATCCGTATGGTTTTGGCTGGGACAATATGCACTGGGGGCATGCGGTGAGCCGCGATCTGGTGCATTGGACGCATCTGCCAATCTTCCTCGAACCGCAGCCGGAGCTGCATATCGACGAACGCATCGTTGGTGGCGCGTTCTCCGGATCCGCGGTGACGGTGGATGCGTGTGACAATCCCTGCAAGGGTGATGATGCGGCCGCTATTCGCCTGTATCTAACCCGGCACCTGGAGACTCGCGGAGACGAATCGTCTGTTACTGAATACCAGACCACCTGCTTGTGTGAGGATGGCGTGCATGTGAGTGTCGAATCTCCGGTCGCGTTGCGCGTTAACGATGGTTTTGGCTTCGATTTCCGTGATCCGAAGGTGGAAACCGGCATGTCTGGCGAGGCTATCAATCCGGAACGCGCTTACATGGTGACCGCCACGAATCTGCCGGTCTCCGAATTCGATACTGATGCTGTGTCCTCCGCGGCGCCTGGCATCAGCGTACAGGGTACAGACGGCTGGTTCACATGCGGTCCGCAAGGCAGGCCCGGCACCGACAAGCCCAATATGGACACGGTGCCTGCCATGGCGCTCTTCTCCGCGAAGAAACCACTCAAGCGCAACGTGACGTGGCAGTATGAAGGACCGGTGCTCGCCGATTTCGGCCACCAGCTATCGCGTACCTACGAATGTCCTGACCTGTTCCAGCTCGACGGCAAGACAGTCGCCATCGGCGCGTTGATGCACTACCGTGACAAGCAAGGTCGTTTCCAGCAGGTGCGTTGGTATGTTGGTGATCTCAAGGACACCGCCGAAGGTCCACGTTTGCAGGTAGAGAACAGCGATTGGTGCGATTTCGGTACCGGCTACTATGCCACGCAAAGCTTTGCCGACGACGGGCGTCGTATCGTGTTCGGATGGTATACCGACTTTCCCGCGATGCGTGTGGAAAAGCCGTGCATCGCCAACGGCATGATGTCGCTGCCACGTGAACTGCACGTGCGTGACGGCCGCTTGACCAGCCGTCCTGTCAAAGAAGCGTACGAGCAGCTGCTAGGCGATCGTTTGGAAGCGCATGCAGACGAAAACGGGACCTTCTTTATTGTGCCGAACAACGCGTATTACACGGACATGCATCTGGCCGACGATGACGATTTCACAATGCTCATCGCGACCGGTACCAATCCCGCCAATGGTGATTCGACTGAATTGCAGCTGCAGCGTCGCGACGGCGTGACCCGACTGGTCACGAAGGGAACAGTCGTGGACGACATCGATTTCGATAGCGGCATCGCCGACGTGCGTCGCGTCGAAATCTTCTTCGACCGCAATGTGGTGGAAGTCTTCCTTAACAACGGGGAAGCGGCCGGCAGCATGCTGTTCCAAGGTGCGGACGGCGATGGCGAGTTCCGTTTTGTTGCCGACGGCAAGGTCGATTGCGTGGATGTGCGTGTGCTCGACGGCATCTGGCGGTGACATACAGCTGCTACAGAGGCAGGTGATATCCGACAGTCATCTCAGTATGTAAGGCAAATAGATGGAAGGCACGTGTTTTGGCACGTGCCTTCCCTATACTTGAGGGCACGTCCGGCAATTCGCCGAGACGGCAACTGGATATTCGCACCTAACGTTTAGGGAGTTCCATGAACAAGGCAATCATCACCGTCGTCGGTCAGGATACTGTCGGCATCATCGCACGCGTCTGCACATACCTTTCCGAACATCAGGTCAACGTGCTTGACATTTCCCAGACCATCATCGACGGTTTCTTCAACATGATGATGATTGTGGATTATTCCAACGCCGACAAGGAATTCGGCGAGGTCGTGGACGATCTCGACAAGCTTGGCGAGGAGATCGGCGTGCGCATCCGCTGCCAGCGCGAGGAGATCTTCACCAAGATGCACCGCGTCTGATCCGCGGCATACGTGAGCCACGCAAGTAATCGAAGCCACGAATCGTACTAATCGTAAGGAAAAACCATGCTGAATATCATGGAGGTCCACGAGACCAACAAGATGATCGAGCAGGAGAAGCTCGACGTACGCACCATCACCATGGGCATCAGCCTGCTGGACTGCGCGGCCGACAGCGTCGACGAAGTCTGCGACAACATCTACAACAAAATCACCACGTACGCCAAGGATCTCGTATCCACCGGCAAAGCCATCGAACGCGACTACGGCATTCCGATCGTCAACAAGCGCATCACCGTCACCCCAATTTCCTTGGTCGGCGCAAGCTCGTGCAAAACGTCGGATGATTTCGTGAAAATCGCGCATGCGCTTGACAAGGCGGCGAAGAAGGTCGGCGTCGACCTGATCGGCGGCTACTCCGCTCTCGTATCCAAGTCCATGACCCCCGCCGAAGAGCTGCTCATCCGCTCCCTGCCGAAGGCGCTGAGCGAAACCGACATTGTCTGCTCGTCCGTCAACGTGGGATCCACTAAGACCGGCATCGACATGAACTCCGTCGAACTGCTCGGCCACATTATCAAAGACATCGCACATGCCACCGCAGATAACGATTCCTACGGATGCGTGAAATTCGTGGCATTCTGCAATGCCCCGGACGACAATCCGTTCATGGCAGGTGGCTTCCATGGCGTAACCGAAGGCGACGCGGTCATCAACGTCGGCGTTTCCGGCCCAGGCGTGGTTTCCCGCGCGCTCGACGAAGCCAAGGGCAAGGACTTCGAATTCCTGTGCGAAACCATCAAGCGCACCGCGTTCAAGATCACGCGCGTCGGCCAGCTGGTGGCACAGGAGGCATCCCGTCGCCTCGGCATTCCATTCGGCATCATCGACCTTTCCCTCGCACCGACCCCGGCCGTAGGCGACTCCGTCGGCGAAGTGCTTGAGAAGATCGGCCTCGAACAGGTTGGTGCACCGGGCACCACCGCGGCGCTCGCCATGCTCAACGATCAGGTGAAGAAGGGCGGCATCATGGCGTCCTCCTACGTCGGCGGACTGTCCGGCGCGTTCATCCCTGTCTCCGAAGACAAGAACATGATCGATGCGGCAACCAATGGCTGCCTGAAGATCGAAAAGCTTGAGGCCATGACCTGCGTGTGCTCCGTCGGACTTGACATGATCGCCATTCCGGGAGACACCACCGCATCCACCATTTCCGGCATCATCGCCGATGAGGCCGCGATCGGCATGGTCAACCAGAAGACCACGGCTGTGCGCGTGATTCCGGTTGAAGGCAAAGGCGTAGGGGAGATGGCCAACTTCGGCGGCCTGATGGGATATGCGCCGATCATTCCAGTCAACCAGACCAGCTGCGAAGCTTTCGTGACTCGAGGCGGTCGCATCCCCGCCCCAATTCACAGCTTCAAAAACTAGCCCCTCCCTTCCCTCTTCCCGATGCATGCTTGTCGCGTGCGATTCATTCTTGCGATTTGTGCTTGCGTTGGGTGCATAAGCTGCTGTAATGGGGAGGTCGCAGAAGAGCGGGATATTCTATTCGCGACACACTCAAGGCCGTTCGGCCAAGCTTACGGTCTCGAACAGAATATCCGGCTCTTCTGCTCGCTTTCGTACATTTCGTTGTGTCTTGCATAAAAGAAAAGAAACTTACTTAAGTTGAACTCAGCGTAGCGGGAGAGGCGGCGGGGTCTGTTTCAGACCGTAAAGACTTGGCCTGAGCGGCCTGGAGCGTGTCGGGAATAGACCCCGCCGCCTCTCCCGCGGAATTTGCTATACAAAAGCAAGTAAATTATTGAAAAACCTAGAAGTTGGCAGGCAGGGGAGGGGTCACTGGCCGCCGGCGAAGCCTAGCTGGCGCCAAGCTTCGTAGATGGCGATGGACGCGCAGTTGGTGAGGTTCAGGGAGCGCAGGCTTGGGCGCATTGGCAATCGCACCTGTTCGGTCACGTGCGGCCCGGCCATAATATCCATCGGATCGGGAATATTGCCCGGCTCCGGGCCGAACAGCAGAATGTCGGTCGGTTTGTATTCGATGTCGGTATACAGTTTGGTGGCATGTGCGGTGAACGCGATGATGCGAGAATTCGGCATGGATTCCACTAGGTTTTCAAAATTCGGGTGTAATACCACGTGCGCCATGTCGTGATAATCCAATCCGGCGCGGCGCAGCTTCGTATCGCGCAGATTGAATCCAAGCGGCTCCACCAAATGCAGGATCGTGCCGGTCACTGCGCACAGGCGGATTGCCGAACCGGTGTTGCCTGGAATTCGGGGGGAGTAGTAGCACAGGTGGGGCGTGGAGGTTTCGGCTTTTGCCGCGTCTTCGGCCGACAGCATCGCGTCGACTACGGAAATCGGATTGCCGTGCGCATCGGTCACGAGTTCGTCCGGGCCGTAATTCGATTTGCGGTAGCCGTATTCGAACATTTTCTCGACTTTGGCTTCCGCTGCGTTTGCGCCTTGCGCGTCATTGGTATGCTCTTCGTTCGTCATGAATGCAAGAATAGGTACGATGAACGACACGAATGGGAATAATGCTGAAATCGAAAACGCCGAAGCTGTGGCGGTCGCGCTCGCCGAATGGTGGCATGCCTCGGCGCGTGATCTGCCGTGGCGATTCGGCCGTGCCACGCCATGGGGTGTGCTTGTTTCCGAGGTGATGAGCCAGCAGACGCAGATGAGCCGTGTGGTGCCGTATTGGAACGATTGGATGGAGCGTTGGCCTGATGCGGCTGCGCTTGCAGGTGCGGCGAAATCTGATGTGATCACTGCCTGGGGCAGGCTTGGATACCCTCGGCGCGCGTTGCGCTTGCAGGAATGCGCTCGTGTGGTCGCTTCCGACTATGGCAATGAGCTGCCGCGAACATACGATAAGCTGTTGGCTCTGCCGGGGATCGGCGATTACACGGCCAGCGCAGTGATGAGTTTCGCATTCGGCGAGCGCATCGCGGTGGTAGATACGAATATTCGCAGGGTGCTTTCGCGTGTTTTCCTTGGTGTGGAGTCGCTTGGCGGTGCGGCGAGTCCTGCTGAGCGTGCATTGGCGAGGCAAGTGTTGCCACAGGATGGTGTGTCGAAATGCAGGCGGTTCGACCGTTCTTCGGTGGTGTGGAATCAGTCGGTTATGGAATTGGGTGCGATTGTGTGTGCGGCGAAATCGCCGTTGTGTGAGGTGTGTCCAGTTTCTTCGCTGTGTGTGTTTTTGCGTGATGGACGACCGGGATTGGGGGAGCGTCGTACAAGGCCGCGTCAGCGTTTTCAGGGTACGGATCGTCAGGTGCGTGGACTGGTGCTGAATGCGTTGCGTAATCTGCCGGAAGGTGAGATTGCCGTCGATCGTAAGTCGCTTGAACGATTGTGGAATGATCATATCCAACTTGACCGTTGTATCGCGTCGTTGGATGAGGATGGTCTTATTGAGATCCTGCCGAATGCGGCTGTGCGTCTTCCGGTATGAAAAGGCGGGTGCCGATGTTCTTTGGATGCGCGCACGCTAGACTGTGGAATCATGGCACAGAAGACGTTCTCGAAATCCGGCAAGAAGCGTTCGAAAAAACAGCAGACGATATTTCGTCGTCGTCGCATTGTCTTCGGTATTGCGGTGGTGGTGCTGGTCTCTTTTCTGGTGTTTTGCCTGTATTCCCTGTCTAGGGGGATTGTTGCGGTGAATCGGGAGATTCATCATGCGGATGTGTATGCGATTTCCCGTAAGGAAGTGCCGTCCCCGACGAAGAAGAAGAAAAGCGGGGTGCCGGATTGCAGCGCGACGAATGTTGCGCTTTCGTTGACTCCTGCGGCGTCGAGTTTCGGCGTGGGCGGTTCGATGGATTTTACGACGGATATCAAATATGACGGTTCCAGCAAGGTCGGCTGTTTGGTTGATATATCGGCTTCCAACGTTGTGTTGACGATCAAATCGGGCGATGATGTGATTTGGAAGTCGAATGTGTGTCCTGTGGATGCTGATTATCGTCTGTTGGCGAAGGGCGACGAGGTCAAGCAGACGATTACTTGGCCGGGAACGCGTACCGGCAGTGAGTGTGTGGAGGAATCCACCCTACCGAAGGTGGGTCGGGGCGTGTATTCGGCGCAGCTTTCACTTGAAGGGCATCCCAAAGCCAAGTCCGATCCGGTCGGCATAACTGTCGAATAAAAATCTACAGGATATGTTATTCTCATGACTTTGCGTACATGCGTGTCATATAGCGGGCACGCTGACAAAGAAGAAGCGCCCGCGTACTAGGCATATGGTGGCCAATGGGAGCGCTTCCGGGGAAACATATCGAAACGATTTAGCGAGCGATAAGGAACGTCCATTGGCTGAGGCTACGACGAACACCACCACCATCATCGCACGCGCCGACCAGCACGATATTGATCTGCACAAGGCGTCGGACCGTGTGAATTTCGGCTCCATCCGCGAGCCCATTGATGTACCCTACCTGTTGGGTGTACAGACTGACAGCTTTGACTGGCTCATCGGCAACGAGCGCTGGCAGAAGCGTGTCGAGGAGGATTTGGAGAACGGCACCAACACCGTGTCCCACACCTCTGGTCTTGACGAGGTCTTTCAGGAGATCTCCCCGATCGAGAACTTCGCTCAGACCATGAGCCTGACCTTCTCCGATCCATATTTCGAGGAACCGCGCCACACCGTGCAGGAGTGCAAGGAGAAGGATTACACCTACTCCGCTCCGCTGTACGTGAACGCTGAGTTCGAGAACGGCGACACCGGCGAAATCAAATCCCAGACCGTGTTCATGGGCGATTTCCCGCTGCAGACCCCGCACGGCACCTTCATCATCGGCGGTACCGAGCGAGTGATCGTGTCTCAGCTGGTGCGTTCCCCGGGCGTGTACTTCGACCGTAGCCAGGATCGTACTTCCGACAAGGAAGTCTTCGGCGCGAAGATCATTCCGAGCCGTGGCGCATGGCTCGAGTTCGAGATCGACAAGCGTGATGTGCTCGGCGTGCGTGTGGATCGTAAGCGCAAGCAGTCCGCCATCGTGTTCCTCATGGCCATCGGCATGACCAAGGACGAGATCGCCGACGCCTTCAAGGATTACCCGCTGGTCATGGACGCGCTCGCCAAGGAGACCGTGCAGACCCAGGACGAGGCTCTGACCGATCTGTACCGCAAGATCCGCCCGGCCGACACCCCGACGCCGGAAGCTGGCCGCAATCTGCTGGATTCCTTCTACTTCAACACCAAGCGTTACGATCTGGCCCGCGTCGGCCGTTACAAGATCAACCGCAAGCTTGGCTTGGAGAAGGATATCAACGATCGCAGCCTGTCTCGCGAAGACATCATCTCCACCATCAAGTATCTGGTCACTCTGCATGCCGGCGACACCAAGTTCCCGGGCAAGCGTGATGGTCAGGATGTGGATCTGCGCGTGGACGTCGACGATATCGACCACTTCGGCAACCGTCGTATCCGTCAGGTCGGCGAGCTGATCCAGAACCAGCTGCGCACTGGTCTGAGCCGTATGGAGCGCGTGGTCCGCGAGCGTATGACCACTCAGGATCCGGAGGCCATCACCCCGCAGTCCCTGATCAACATCCGCCCTGTGAACGCCACCATCAAGGAGTTCTTCGGAACCTCCCAGCTGTCGCAGTTCATGGATCAGAACAACCCGCTGGCAGGTGTGACCAACAAGCGTCGTCTGTCCGCTCTGGGTCCTGGCGGTCTGTCCCGCGACCGTGCATCCATGGAAGTGCGAGACGTGCACCCGTCCCACTTCGGCCGTATGTGCCCGATCGAGTCTCCTGAAGGCCCGAACATCGGTCTTATCGGCTCTCTGGCAACCTTCGGCCGCATCAACCCGTTCGGCTTCATCGAGACCCCGTACCGTAAGGTCGTCAACGGCCATGTGACCGACGAGGTCGAATACATGACCGCAGACCGCGATGCCGAGCACGTCATCGCACAGGCCAACCAGGAGCTCGACGAGAACGGCAACTTCGTCAAGAAGCAGGCCCTTGCCCGAGTCGGTGAGGAAGAAGCGGTCGATGTGCCGGTCAGCTCCGTTGACTACATGGACGTTTCCCCGCGCCAGATGGTTTCCGTCGGCGCATCCCTGATTCCGTTCCTGGAACACGATGAGGGCCACCGAGCACTGATGGGTACCAACATGCAGCGCCAGGCCGTGCCGCTGATCGAATCCGAGCGCCCGCTGGTGGGCACCGGTGCCGAATGGCGTGCAGCCGTTGATTCCGGTGATGTGATTCTGGCTGAGAAGCCGGGCGTGGTGACCTATGTTTCCGCCGATATCATCCGTGTAATGAACGACGATGGCACCACCAGCTCCTACAAGCTGGCCAAGTTCCGCCGTTCCAACCAGACCACCTGTTACAACCAGGTGCCGCTGATCCACGACGGCGAACGTGTGGAAGCCGGCACCGTGCTGGCCGACGGCCCGGCAACCCAGAAGGGTGAAATGGCTCTGGGCAAGAACCTGCTCATCGCCTTCATGCCGTGGAACGGCTATAACTACGAGGATGCTGTGATCATCTCCCAGCGTCTCGTGCAGGACGATACCCTGAGCTCCATCCACATCGAGGAATACGAGATCGACGCCCGCGAAACCAAGCTGGGTGCCGAGGAGATCACCCGTGATCTGCCGAACGTCGGCGAAGACGCGGTGGCCAACCTCGACGAGCGTGGCATTATCCGCATCGGCGCCGAAGTCGAAGCCGGCGACATTCTGGTGGGTAAGGTCACCCCGAAGGGCGAAACCGAGCTGACTCCGGAAGAGCGTCTGCTGCGCGCCATCTTCGGTGAGAAGAGCCGCGAAGTTCGTGACACCTCGCTGCGTGTGCCTCACGGCGAGACCGGTACGGTGATCGACGTCAAGGAGATCACCCGCGAAGACGCCGAAGAAGACGGCGACGAGCTGCCGAACGGCGTGAATCAGATGATTCGCGTCTACATTGCGCAGCATCGTAAGATCACCCAGGGCGACAAGCTCTCCGGCCGACATGGCAACAAGGGTGTTATCTCCCGCATTCTGCCGGAAGAGGATATGCCGTTCCTCGCGGATGGTACTCCGGTCGACATCATGCTGAACCCGCTGGGCGTGCCTTCTCGAATGAACCTCGGCCAGGTGCTGGAACTGCACTTGGGCTGGATCGCACATGCCGGCTGGGACATCTCCCTCGACCCAGATATCGAAGCCGCTTGGAAGAAGAACATTCCGCAGGGCGCCGAAAAGGGCGAGCCGGGCACCCCGGTGGCAACCCCGGTGTTCGACGGCGTTCGTCCGGAAACCATTAAGGGACTGCTTTCCTGCACCTTGCCGGATCGCGACGGCAACAAGCTGGTCGGAGACGACGGCAAGGCCGTGCTGTTCGACGGTCGTACCGGCGAACCGTACCCGAAGCCGATTTCCGTTGGCTACATGTACATGCTGAAGCTGCACCACCTGGTCGACGACAAGATCCACGCACGTTCCACCGGCCCGTACTCCATGATCACCCAGCAGCCGTTGGGTGGCAAGGCCCAGTTCGGTGGACAGCGCTTCGGCGAAATGGAAGTGTGGGCCCTCGAGGCCTACGGTGCCGCCTACACGCTGCACGAGATGATGACCACCAAGTCCGATGACGTCGACGGCCGCGTGCGTGTCTACGGCGCCATTGTGAAGGGCGACAACCTGCCGCCGGCAGGCATTCCGGAATCCTTCAAGGTGCTGCTCAAGGAAATGCAGTCCCTGTCCCTGAACGTCGAAGTGCTCAACGCGGAAGGTGTGGCCATCGACATGAAGGACGAGGACGACGATCCGTCTGCTTCCTCCGACGATCTTGGCTTCAACATCGGCGCGCGCCCCGACGCGGTCGCCAAGGCTGACCAGGTTGCGGAAGAGCCTGAATTCCAGTGATCCCATGGCTGGTCGCGTCGTATGAAAACGTGGCGCGACCAGCCTGACGAAACGTGATTAAGCATTAAGAATCGATAGACAGGACAATAGAGTGCTGGACGTCAACGCATTTGACAAACTGAGGATCGGCCTGGCCACTGCCGAAGACATCCGTAATTGGAGCCACGGCGAGGTCAAGAAGCCTGAAACCATTAACTACCGTACCCTGAAGCCGGAGAAAGACGGTCTGTTCGGCGAACAGATCTTCGGACCTACCCGTGACTGGGAGTGCGCCTGCGGTAAGTACAAGCGCGTGCGCTTCAAGGGCATCGTCTGCGAACGCTGCGGTGTGGAAGTCACCAAGAGCCGTGTGCGCCGTGAGCGCATGGGCCATATCGAGCTTGCCGCTCCGGTGACCCACATCTGGTTCTTCAAGGGTGTTCCGTCCCGTTTGGGCTACCTGCTGGACATCGCTCCGAAGGATCTGGAAAAGGTCATCTACTTCGCCGCCTACATGGTTACCAGCGTCGATGAGGAACAGCGTCATGAGGATCTTCCGGGTCTGCAGGACGAGTTCGACAACGACATCGCCAATCTGGAGAAGCGTCGCAACGCGGAAATCGAAGAGCGTGCCAAGAAAGTTGAATCCGATCTGGCCGAACTTGAGGCCGAAGGTGAAGCCAAGGGCTCCGCACGCGCCAAGCTGCGCAACAGCGCCGAGCGTGAAATGGCCGCGATCCGCATCCGTTTCGACGAGCAGATTCAGCGTCTGAGCGCCGTGTTCGACCGCTTCAAGAACCTGAAGCCGGGCGACATGGAAGGCGACGTCGACCTGTGGCGCGAAATGGAAGACCGCTACGGCGACTACTTCGAAGGCTGCATGGGCGCCGAAGCCATCAAGAAGCGCTTGCAGGACTTCGATCTTGAGGCCGCTTCCAAGCAGCTGCGTGAGGAAATCGACACCGGCACCGGCCAGCGCAAGGCCCGCGCCCTGAAGCGTCTGAAGGTCGTCAACGCCTTCCTGACCACCGGCAACAAGCCGGAAGCCATGGTGCTCGACGTGATCCCGGTCATTCCGCCGGATCTGCGTCCGATGGTGCAGCTCGACGGTGGCCGTTTCGCCACTTCCGATCTCAACGACCTCTATCGTCGTGTGATCAACCGTAACAACCGTCTGAAGCGACTGATCGAGCTCGGCGCTCCTGAAATCATGCTCAACAACGAAAAGCGCATGCTTCAGGAAGCCGTCGACTCCCTGTTCGACAACGGTCGTCGTGGACGCCCGGTCACCGGCGCTTCGAACCGCCCGCTGAAGTCCCTGAGTGACATGCTCAAGGGCAAGCAGGGTCGTTTCCGTCAGAACCTGCTTGGTAAGCGTGTGGACTACTCCGGCCGTTCCGTGATCGTGGTCGGTCCGTCCCTGCGCATGCACCAGTGCGGTCTGCCGAAGCCGATGGCCCTCGAGCTGTTCAAGCCGTTCGTCATCAAGCGTCTTGTGGACCTCAACTACGCGCAGAACATGAAGAGCGCCAAGCGTCTTGTGGACCGTGGCGATTCCGAAGTGTGGGGTGTGCTCGAAGAGGTCATCGCCGAACATCCGGTGCTTCTGAACCGTGCACCTACGCTGCACCGTCTGGGCATTCAGGCATTCGAGCCGATCCTGGTGGAAGGCAAGGCCATCCACCTGCCGCCGCTTGCCTGCGCCGCATTCAACGCCGACTTCGATGGCGACCAGATGGCAGTCCACCTGCCGCTGTCCGCCGAAGCCCAGGCCGAGGCCCGCTCCCTGATGATGGCTTCCGACAACATTCTGAAGCCGGCAGACGGCCACACCGTGACCATGCCGAGCCAGGACATGATCCTCGGTCTGTACTACCTGACCACCGTCATCGACGGAGCCAAGGGTCAGGGCCGTGTGTTCTCCTCGCTCGAAGAGGCCGAAATGGCGCTCGACAAGCACGAGATCGACATGCAGGCCAAGGTGCTTATCCGCCTTCCGAAAGACTTCGTGCTTCCGAAGGGTTGGGAACCGAGCGAAATCGAAGTCATCGATCCTGAACCGGGCAGCCCGGCGGTGGTGAAGGAAGAGCGCTTCCACGATGGTTCCGTGCTTTTCGCAACCTCCTACGGCCGCATCCTGTTCAACAGCACGCTGCCGGTCGACTACCCGTTCGTGAACGATCAGGCTCCGAAGAAGCGTCTGAGCAAGATCGTCGACGACATCGCAACCCGTTACTCCACTGCACAGGTGGCTGCAACGCTGGACGCTCTGAAGGATATGGGCTTCACCCGCGCACCGTGGTCCGGTGTGTCCTTCGCGTTCTCCGACGTTATCCAGCCGTCCGAGCGCGACGAGTTCATCGAGAAGTACGAAGCCGAAGCCGACAAGGTCAACGAGAACTACGAAATCGGTATGCTTACCGAAGAGGAGCGCCGCCAGGAACTCATCGACCTGTGGACCAAGTGCACCAGTGAGGTTTCCGAGGCTGTCGAGAAACACTTCGACTCCAAGAACAATCTGGCTATCATCGTGCAGTCCGGTGCACGAGGAAACATGATGCAGATCAACCAGATCGCAGGTATGCGAGGCCTCGTGGCCAACCCGAAGGGCGAGATCATTCCTCGACCTGTGAAGTCCAACTACCGCGACGGCCTGTCCGTGCTGGAATACTTCATCTCCCAGCACGGCGCGCGTAAGGGTCTGGCCGATACCGCACTGCGTACCGCAGAATCTGGTTACCTGACCCGTCGTCTGGTGGACGTCTCCCAGGACGTGATCGTGCGCGAAGAGGATTGCGGCACCAAGCGCGGCCTGACGATGAAGGTCGGCGAGCGTGACGCTGAAGGCAACCTGCATCTCGTCAAGGCTGCCGACGGTGGTCCGTACTCCCGTCTGCTCGCAGCTGACGTGATCGATCCAGCCGACGGCGAAACCGTGCTGTACAAGGCCGGCGACGCACTGTCCATGGACGTGCTCAACGATCTCGTCGCCCACGATGTGGAAGAAGTCAAGGCCCGTTCCGTGCTCACCTGCGATTCCAAGCGCGGTGTGTGCGCCAAGTGCTATGGCTGGTCTCTGGCCACCAACAAGCTGGTGGACGTCGGCGAGGCCGTTGGCATCGTGGCGGCACAGTCCATCGGCGAGCCTGGTACCCAGCTGACACTGCGTTCCTTCCACTCCGGCGGCGTCGCTTCCGCATCCGATATCACCCAGGGTCTCCCTCGTGTTACCGAGCTTTTCGAAGCTCGTACCCCGAAGGGCGAGGCTCCGATCGCGGAGTTCGCAGGCGTGGTCAAGGTGGAAGACACCGAGCGCGGCCGTCAGGTCATGCTGAAGCCGGATGACGAATCCGTCGAACCGATCGTCTACCCGGTGACCCGTCGCGCCCCGATGCTGGTCAAGGACGGCGAGCATGTCGAAGCTGGCACCCAGCTGATCGAAGGCTCCGTCGATCCTAAGAAGATCCTGCGCATCCTCGGCCCTCGTGCCGCCCAGGTGAACATTGTGGAGGAAGTGCACACCGTGTACCGCTCCCAGGGCGTGGATATTCACGACAAGCACATCGAGGTCATCGTGCACCAGATGCTGCGTCGTATCACGGTGATCGATTCCGGCGATACCGACCTGCTTCCGGGTGAACTGGTGGATCAGGCCCGCTTCAAGGCCGCCAATATGAAGGCCGTGAAGGAAGGTGGCAAGCCTGCCGCCGGTCGTCCGGAGCTGATGGGCATCACCAAGGCTTCGCTGGCAACCGATTCTTGGCTGTCCGCGGCTTCCTTCCAGGAGACCACCCGCGTGCTCACCGAAGCCGCCCTGAGCCAGAAGGTCGACGACCTGAAGGGCCTCAAGGAGAACGTCATCATCGGTAAGCTCATTCCGGCCGGTACCGGTCTTGCCCGTTACCGTAACGCCGTGGTCGAGCCCGACAAGGCCATTCGCGACACCATCTACCCGAACTTCGGTTTGGGTGGCGACGAGTCCGATGCTGCCTTCGGCGATGCGGATCTGTCCGAAGTCGACTTCTCCAACATCGATTTCGGCGATCTGAAGCTTGGCGACGACTTCAATCCGGATGACTTCCTGGACGACAATGGCGGCCAGATGGATTTGGGCGACAACCTGTGATCCGAAAGGCGATGATGGAACGACGTAACGTCTGAAATCATCCGATAGACATAAAAATGGGGATTGGCTTCAAACAGCTGATCCCCATTTTTAATACAAAAAAGACGATTGTTGCGATCATTATGCCAACAGTCGGCATATTACAAAACTGCCTGTATTGCAGAGCGAATTTAATATCGCAAATCAAACGTCAAATTACAATGAGGGTATGAGCTTTCTTCCATATCCGCCGCCGCCTGAACCAGGCTGGTACGACGATGACGCCACCGTAATGCCTTCCTTCGTCGATTCTGCAATGCCGGGAACGGTGCAATCTCAGCCGATGGAGCAGGTTTCCATGTTGCTGGAACCAATCAACGACGAACCGGCCAACGATGATGAGATCGATTGGGATGGCACGGTGCTGTCTTCGGCCTTCACCATGAAGCAGCCGGAGCTGGAATACACGCTTTACAATGAGCAGACCGGTCAGGAAGTGATTATCGACATGGGCGTGCTCTTGGGACGCAAGCCGTCCGTTGAAGTGCCGGAAGGTGCCAAATCCGTGAAATTGGAGGATCCGACGCGCACGATTTCACGCAATCATGCGGCGATCAGCTTCGATCAGGATGGTACGTTGTGGATTGAGGATTACGGATCGCTTAATGGCACGTACATTATTCAAGGCAATGAGGAGACCAAGGTTGAGCACGAGCCGATAAAGTTTGAAGCACCTTGCACGGTTCGTATCGGAGACCAGTTCTTTACGCTCGAGCAGCGTTGATTGAGACGTTCTGTTGCGTATCGCCAAGTATGCCGTCAAACCGCAAGGTTTGGAATGATTGAAATGACGGTGTGACAATGAACGATGTCGAGAGTCGAAGAGGGCTGTACGCGTGAGGATGCGCGTACAGCCCTCTTCAACTATTGCGATTCGCTACCTGCCAACTGGCGCTTGCTGACCGGCTATTTGCTACTGGCGTAGGCGGATGGCCGCGTTGACGGCGGAATCATTGAGATTGGCAAGCCAGTCAAGCAGATCCGGGTAGATATTCGGATTGCGTGCGAGGAAGGGGTGCAGCTCCGGAGCCTCGCTCGCGATCTGGGCCATCAGCATCTTGTCTTGCGTGGTCATGGCCAATTCCGCGGTAAAACCGCTATTCGACGCGGCCGGTTCCTGCGGCTGCATGGCGTGCTGGGCGTTGTCCGCGTACGGCTGTGCGTCATATTGCGGCTGGGCCGAAGAATAATCGGCCACTTCCGACAAATCCGCTGGATTGGTGTACGGTTCGACGTATTCCGTCGAAACGTCGTTCGCCATATTCGATGCCGACGCTTCCATGAACGATTCAGGCTGGTGTTGGACGGTTGCCGGCGTCTGGTATTGCATCTGATGCTGCACGTCCGACGATTGCCGCGGCTGCTGATACTGCGCTTGCGTTTGGGATTGCTGTGCCTGTTCCGGAACGGTTTCGGTATTCCTCTGCATAACGCCTTCCTGCGGAACCGGCCACCCCAATGCGACCAGCTGCTGGCGTGCGCGTTCATCGCCGAATTGGGCGACCCAACGTTTCAGACCAGGGTACGCACGCGGATTGGCAACCACATTCGCGCCGAATTCTGGATTTTCGTAAGCGATTTTCGCCAAGAGCACGGGATCTGCGTTCGGATCCTGCACAGCTGCGGCCGCGGTATCGAAATCGACCATCATGGTCTCCTTATCTCGTGATCTGTAAATATTGTATTGAATGCGCTGAGAACAAAGCGGCAATCTAATCATCGACGCTTGCCATTGCGGGAACATGCGCGTTATTGAACGGTTCGCAACGTCTGCAATGTGCCTTCCTGCAAATCGACGATATCCTCATGATCTCCGATTTTGCTGACGTTTCAATCGTTGTCATCCGAAATATTGGTTGCCGTATCCGCTGCGTTATTCGCTGAATCGTCGCTCGCGCCGCGTTTGCCTCGAAAATGGAAAACGTCGGCAAGCGAAAGTTTGGCGCGCCATCTGCGCAATGTCGGCAATGACTTGAGCATGTACTTGCGTTCCTGCGCAATATCATGCCAATACTGCTGCACATGCTCCTCGTTGACGGTATTACCGGAGAAGGCCGCGTAATCGGCCTGTGTGCCCAAGGCAAGCAACGTTTCACAGGAAATATCCATCTGGCTTGCGATGGAGACCGCCTGTTCGCTGCGCGTGCCTTGAATGTCAAGTCCGCTTTGCCGAGCGAGCGCCGCCACGGATTGCCATCCTGCCGCCACTCGCTGTTGCGCGCTGCCGTGTTTTCTTGACCGTGCCAGTGCGATCGCTTTGATGGCGAGCAGGAGGCCGCATACGATGAGCAGCGTCCACAGGGGGCTTCCGTAGATGGCTACTTTTCTTGCGATTCTGCCGAAATGCTGCCAGAAGAGGTTGATTGACGTTTCGTCAGCCATGCTTCCGCCGATTGAGGACTTGCCTTTGGCTTGGGTGTCGTCGCGCAGCGGGTCGGTGAGGGGTACTGGGGGTTGACGTACCAGGGCTTGCGGGTTCGGTGGGGTGAGGTTCTGGTTTTCGTCGGGGACTTTGGTTTCCTTTGGCGTCGGGTAGAACGCCACCCAGCCGTAGCCGTCCAGTTTGATTTCCACCCATGCGGTCACGTCGTTGCCGGTGAATTCGATGACGGTGTTTTTCCCTTGTTTTTCGGTGCGGTTTTCGCTGATGTCGCCTTCATCGTCTTTTGGTAGGAATCCAAGCACCACTCGGCTTGGAAGTCCCAGGCTGCGTGCCATGAGTGCCATTGCGGAGGCGTATTGTTCGCTGTCTCCGACCATGGCCGTTCCGGCGAGCAGCTGGTCGATACGGTAGTTGCCGTGGCCGGCGGTAGACGGGTAATCGCCGCTCAAGCCGTGCGAGAACCAGCCTGATTCCTTGAGTTTTTCGGCGATGGCCTGGGCTGCTTCGCCGCCTTTGGATTGGCCGCCGGCTATGGCTGTGGCGAGTTTGTCCACACAGTCGGGCACGTCTTCGGCTTTAGGCTGGCTGATGGAGGCTGCGTTGGCTTTGGCGATTTGCTTGTCGGTGGGAACTGCTGGCATGATGCCGGTTTCCGTGTAGGTGAGGCCTTCGGAGGTGCGTGAGGGATAGATGGCCGACATGGTGTCGCTGTTGTAATAGAACGAGTCGACGTTTTCACTGTTGTCGAAGGTCACGCTCGATGCGGCTCCGGCCATGGGCAGCCAGTAGTCGCTCAGGCCTTTGTTCACGGTGAATGTTGCGGTGAATTTCTTGCCTTCGGCGTTGTTGGTGATGGAGGTGCCGACGCGATGGTAATTGGAGGAGTCCGACGACATGGCGGAATCGGACAGGTTCCATACGTTGCCATCGAAACGGTCCATGACCGCTAGCCGCACGCTCGAACCTGCGGGCAGGTTTTCGACGGTGAGGAGCACATCGTCCTTGCTGTTTTTGATGTACGAACGCATGCCGCTCAACGGGCTTGTGTAATCGTACGGGCTGAGCGGCGGATCGTAATGGTCGCGCAGAATGGTGCGGTCCCGGCCGACGGCAAGGCATCCTCCGATCGCCAATGCGATGGAAACAACCACGATTACCACGGAACTGATCCAACGTCCCAATTCCAGTAATTTCCAACGTGCACTGATCCAAATCACGAGCACAAGCGCCATTGCGCTGCCGACGAATATGCGGTAATAGCCGGAAGATGAGCCAAGCAATGCGCAGATCGCAAGATTGGCGATGACGGGAACAATGGCGATCATGGTGAATCTGCCATCTTCCGTCACTGCGAAAATGCCGGTGAGCAGCGCGAACCACAGGCAGATGGTCCATACTGCAAGCAGACAGCCGTCCGTGGTGCCGGTTGGAGGTTCGACCGACAGGATGAATTTGAAGGAGCCGAGCGTCTGCATCCATCCTTGCGTAAGCGTACGCAGGGTTGGGATGAAGTGTGTGATGGTGGTGTCGTTGAGGAACAGAACCGGGCCGACAACCAGTTGCGCGACGGCCGTGAACAGTATCTGCCACCAGAGGCGGAGCGCGGGAACCGTGCCTGCGAGCGCCACGAGTGATCCGATGATGGTGGCTGGAATGGCGGCGAGGGCCCAGGATGCGGCTGATCCGTAGACGTCGATGAGGTTGCTGGCTGCGGCGAGGGTGAGCAGGGCTGCTACGAGCAAGCTTGCGTATTGCGAGGCGCGTGGTCGGTGTAAGTAGGGAAGGACTTGCGATTTGCCGTCTCGTGACATCCAGATGGCGGAGTGTGTGGAGTCGGCCCATGAGCCTGTTCCGGTGCCTGTTTCCGTGAAGGTGCCGGTGGATGATTCGGTGAAGGTGTTGCCGAATCCGGTGGTGTGGTCGGCGCGGGTTTCGCCGGTATTGGCGTTGATGCTGTGTTTGCTGAATCCTGCGGTGCTCATGCCAGTACCCCCATGATCATTGGAAGATCGTCTAGGTTTCCTACGGTCGCCAGGGTGAAGTCGGCGTATTGTTTGATGGCGCGTGGTTGCCCGATGGCGGTTTGCAGTACCACGCAGGTTGCTGATCGGGGGAGCGCGAGCGCTATGTGTTTGATCTCGTCGATGCTTTTGAGCCTGCCGACGGTGATGTAGTAGAACGATGAGTCGGGGGTGTGGGTGAGGGTGGTTTGTGCGAGGTTCGGATTGTCGTTGATGTCGGGGGTAATGGCGCTGCATCCGTCGAGGAATTCCGTGGAGTTGCATGGCGTGGCGTGTTCGTTTCCCGCATGGGAGGTTACCGGGCGGTTTTGGAGCAGGCATTGCACGCCGATGGATGCGTGGACGGATACCGCCAGTTCGAATTCGTCGGAGCTGAGGTAGTCGTCTGGGTTCACGCTGATGGTCAATGCGGTGTTGGTACGTCGGGTTGCTTCGTATTGGCGGATCATCAGCGCTCCCGTTTTTGCGGAGCTGAGCCAGTGCACGTTGCGCACGTCGTCGCCCGGCTCGTATTCGCGCAGTCCGTAGAAGTCGAGGTCGTCGTCGACGATTTCGCCGCTGGGCTGACCTTCGAAGTCTCGCGGAATTCCGGCGTTGAGTGTGTTCAGCATGACGGTTTGCGGGTGGATGAACACGTTGATTTGGTCGGCGAGTTTCTTTTCGTGCCGTACGAGTCCGAATGGGTCGCCTTTGCGTATGGAAAGCGGTCCGACCGGCAACACCGCGCGGGAGACGGCGGTGAATTCCACGGTTGTTTGGTGTGATTGGCCAGCGGTGAGCATGGGGATGGAGAATCGTTCGTGATTGTCGCCGATGGACAGGTCGCCTCGTGCGGATGTGGTTGGCGTGTGTCCCGGATTGTCGACGCACACGTCGACTTTCACGGTGTCTGACACGGTGACTCGCCTTCTGGACACGTCTATGGTGGCAGTGAACGACGTGTTGCCGAGCGACAGCATGATGGCGGCGACCATCATGCAGACGAATATGATCGCCATGGCCAGCAGTTCATGCCATCCGAGGATCGTGAACGCTATGAGCGAGGCGATGGTGAGTCCGGCCACTGCCCATCCGAGTGGTGACACATATGAGGTGACCAGTCGTTTGATGCGATGCTTGATGCGTCGCAGGGATCGTTGCATGGTTCTCCTGCGTTGCATGGTTTTGGATTGTCGCATACTTGACCTTTCGGGGGTTTGTGAACGTTTCGTGCGGTTGTGCGCTTCTGTCGTGCTGCGCGTGCAGCTGTGTCGGGTATACGTTTCAGACGGTGGCGCCTACGGTCGGTGCAGGTACGTTTTCGAGGATCTGTTCGATCATCTGACCGGGGGTGTATCCGGCGAACGTGGCCTCTGCGGTGAGCGTGATGCGGTGCGCGAGCACGGCGACCGCCAGCTGCTTCACATCGTCGGGTACCGCATATCCGCGATTGTTGGACGCCGCCCACACGCGGGCGCATCGGGTCAGCGCGAGTGCGCCTCGCATGGACGATCCGACTTGGATGCGTTCGTTGTGGCGCGTCGCTTCCACCAAGCGCACGATGTATTCGAGGATCGCGTCGTCAAGATGAACGGTTTCGCTGATGGCACGCATGCGTAGCACGTCGTTGCCGGTGAGCACCGCATGTACGGTGGATGCACGGTCGGTGACGTTGACCTGCTTGAGAATGCTTACGCTCACGTCATGGCTCGGATAGCCGATGGTTGTTTTGATGAGGAAACGATCCATCTGCGCTTCCGGTAGTTTGTAGGTGCCGAGCTGTTCGATGGGGTTCTGGGTGGCGATGACCATGAAAGGCTGCGGTACCGGGTGGGTTTCGCCGTCGACGGTGACTTTCTGCTCTTCCATGACCTCGAGCAGCGCGGACTGTGTTTTCGGCGAGGCTCGGTTGATTTCGTCGGCAAGCACGATGGATGCGAAAATCGGGCCTTCGCGGTATTCGAATTCGCCGTTCTTCTGGTCGTAGTAGGTTACGCCGACCACGTCGGAAGGCAGCAGATCCGGAGTGAACTGGATGCGCTTGAACGACATGTCGATGGAGTTGGCGAGGCCTCGGGCCAGCTGCGTCTTGCCTGTTCCGGGGTTGTCTTCAAGCAGAATGTGGCCGCCGACAATCATGGCGGTGGCGCATTGGCGGATCGGTTGTTCCTTGCCGACCACGACCTGGGAGACGCTGTCGACCAGTTTGGCGAACTGGTTGTGGAATTCGGTGATGTCGGCCTGTGGCGCGGACATCATGGACGAGGTTGCGGCTGGCTGCGCGGGCTTGGCTTGCGATGTCGTGGCCTGCGGGAATTGGCGTGGTGCCGCTGCCGGAATTGGCTGCGATTGCGGCAACGGTTGTTGCATCTGCACCGGCTGTGCCGGTTGCGCCTTCATGGGGTGCGTTGTTGGAACCGTAGGCATTGCAGGCCTGGAGGGCGTTGCGTTGTATGCGCTGAGCACGGTGTCTTCATCGTCGCCGCTTTGCTTCTGCGGATGCGTCGGCAGGCTTGGAGCTTGGAATGCGGGGCGCATCTGCGGATTGCCAGGCTGTTGCGGCTTGTTCATATGGTGCCCGATGGAACCCAGCTGGGTGGCGTCGTCATCGTTTTCGTTGCTCATGGGTGCTCCTTGCTTGCTTCTATTGGTCGTATTGATGATTGGTTGTCGATATTGGATTGTTCGTCGAGATTGCCATACCGGCTAGCGATTGGCGTAATAGGCCAGGCCTCTCACCCACGGCTTGCTTTTTCCATCGATGGTGGAAAGAGCTACGGATGAAGCCGTAGGGGCGTCACTTTGCCCTGATCCCGACTGGTCCGGATTGGAATCAGGCTTAGGATCGGGGGTCGGTTCGTTATAGCGGTCGGAGTCTTTGATCGTTGATCCGTCTGCCTCGTTGTTGAGTGCCGGGTCTGGACCGGTGACTTTAAACTTCCATGTGTAGTCAACCCCCGTTGGTAGCTTTTCGGCGTTCAACTGACTGGTACCTTGGGCCCAAGGGATTTCGTATGTTTTGCCACCTCCGGTGAATACGAAAGAGTAGCTGCCAATTTGATTCCATGTTTTCACCGATCCGCCGGCGACCTTGATGAGATTCGTGTCATTGGCATCCCAGGAAAGGGTCGGCATGGTAGTGATTTCCGCTTTAATTTTGTTGCCGACGGTATTGCTGTTGGCAGTTTCAGGGGTGCTGATATGTGACGTATCAATGAAGTATTGCTGAACATTTACCGTATCGCAGGTGCTCCAGTTACCGGAAAGCGGCCATTCTGCTCTGTTCTCGTGAAGATCAGCATTGTAATAATCCTTGGCCCTTACAACAAAGCCTGTGACGCGCCCTTTTTTGGACCAGGTCGCCACACATGTATTGTTGCTGAGTTCCAGCTTCACATTGGTTGGAGGGTCGACTGCTGTGAAGGGCGAAACGGATGTTTCGCTGCTCGACGAACCACTGCGTTCCGTGACCACGGTAATCGTTGGCTTAATCTCTTTGTAATACCACTCGTTCTTGATGTCGAATTCGACGGAATAGTCCGTGGCATTGGTCTCTACGGATCTGTCTTCGTCTCTGATACTTACCGTAATCGACTGGTATTTCGAGTTACGGGCGTCATTGATCCGCCCGCTCACCACAATCTTGTCGCCATTCTGCACTGCGGAGATGGTTGGTTTGTCAGGCTTACCCCAAGGCGAAACGGCATTGGACACGGCGGATGGCTGACTCCAGTTCATTTTGTTATGTGCCTTGACCGTGGCGGTATAGGATGCGCCATTGGTAATCGCATTGTCGTCGAATTTGAACGTGAAGCTTGTACCTTCAACCTTTTGCGTCGGATTCGCTATATTGGATCCATTTAACGTCACCTCATAGCCGTCGACGGCGGAGAAATTGCCTTCCGGAGCTTTCCATGTGACAACGACGGTGTTCCTGCCGGCTTCGGCCTTCACATCGGTCGGCGCGTCCGGAAGCTTGTCAGGCGTGCCTTCCACGCTGTTCGACTCCTTCGACCAGCCGACCTCATTCTTGGCCTGCACCTTGAACGAGTACGTCTTGCCGTTCTTCAAACCGGTAATCTGGCAGGAGGTCACGGAACCGCACAATTTCTCGCCGGAACCGTCGCCGTTCCACGTCACCTTGTATCCGCTGATCGGGCTGCCGTTCGAAGAACCGGCCGTCCAACTCAGATTCACCGCGCCATCCTGCGGGTCTCCCGCGATGGGGGAGAGCAGAGGCGCATCCGGCCTGTCCATTACCGAAACGTTGATGGTGCCTGTTATCTCACGTTCCTTCGTATTGGTGGCATCACGCACGTTGACGATCACCTTGTTGGTGCTCGCGCCGATGTCGGAAGCTGCGCTGATCGACACCACACCGTTTGACGGACAGTCCACGGTCAGCTTCGACGCGCCGTCGGACGTACATCCGGTCACGGTCAATGCGGAATCGGGGAACGGATTGTACGCGTCGGCAAGCAGGTTCACTTCCTCGCTGCTTCCCGCCTTGACCTTCACGGTTTTCGCGTTGATGCGTGCCAAAGGCCTGTTGGAGGTCGTCACACGAACCGTGACGCCCGCGTTCACCGTGCCCTTCGAATATTGGATTGAAATGGGCACGCTCACCGTGGTTCCCGGCGACGTGGTTTTGTCGGCGGACACGGTCAGTTTGCCGTTAGAACTCACTTTGGCGCTCACCTGGTCGGAATCAGCGCCACCCGAATACGTGTACTGTTTTTCGTCGTCGTATAGGTCGGACGCCGAATGGGTCAACGCGGTCAGGTCGATGGTGGTGGCGCTCTCGCCGGCGACCACGTCGATGGTGGACGAAGAGAACGTCGGCGCGGGCACGTCGCGCCCGATCACGGTGATCGGCAACGTCAACACTGCCGAATTGATGATTTTCACCTTGTCGTTCTTGTCGCGCTTGCCATCCACCGCGGTGAAAGTGATGGATGCAGGGCCGGAGTAGTCCTTCGGCGCGGTGAACTTCAACGTCTGGTCGTTCGCATACAGGTCGCCGTCCGCGGCTTTCGTGGCGCTTACCGAATCGGCGCCGTCCACATACGCGGTCTTGCCTGCGCCCACACGCACGTAATCGGCGATATTGATGGTGATCGTCTCTCGCGCGTTCACCTTCAAAGCCGGCGCTTTCGGCCGAAGGGCCGGCGGAAACACGCCGTATGCGGGCACTTGGATGAACGCCGTGGACGTGATGTCATACGTCGTGTTGGTCACGGTGTATGGCACGGCTCGCGCCTCGTCCGTCAATTCCACGGTAATGGTCGTGGACTTGTCTCCGCCTTTGACATGCGCATGGTCGGTGGCCGAATCATCAACGGCCACGTGCAGTTCGTCGGCGCTGCCGGAAGGGTTCGCAATCCATTGCGAAACGTCCACGTCGACCGATTTCTTGTCGATCGTCGCCGAAGAAGGCACACGGTAGTCGTATGCGGTCGGCGGTTCGATGGTGGCGTTGCCATCGACGTTCACCGTCAGCGTTGCTGTGTCTGACAATCCTGCCTTGTCTTTGACCGTATACACCACGTAATAGGTGCCCGCCTGCTGAGGCGTGGTGAAGGCGAGCGCATTATCCACTACGTTCACATTGCTGATGTCTTGCGATTCGACGTCTTTGCTGACGGTCAGGTCGGTGTTGTCTCCGGAAATGTCGTTTTGCGCCACGGGTACGGTTGCCGCGGTGTTGGGGCGCAATGTGATTTCGTCGTCGCGTGCGTACACGCCCGAGTCAGTGCCGGATTTGAACACGCCCACGCGGATTTGCGCTTGGGATCGTTGGCCGGTCCAGTCTTCGACGGCGTATGAGAAGGTGTCGGTTCCTGCGGAGTCGGCATATGCCTCGTATACCAGGTAGGTGGCTCCGACTTCGCTGATGCGTCCGAGCGTCGGAGCCTTGTTGCCGAGGCCGAGCAGCTGCACGTCGTCACCATCGGCGTCGATGCCGGTCAGGATGATTGGGATTTGTACTTTCTGCCCTGCCGCAACCTGTGCTTCAACGTCGGATGGTGTTGGCGCCGCCTTGTTTTCGGCGTCTTTTTGATGCACGTTGATGGTGATTGTGGCAGATGCCGCGTTGCCGAGATTGTCTTTGACCGTGTATGTTACGGGGAAGGATCCGGTTTGGTTGGATGCTTGGTATCGTACGGTGTTGCCTGATACGAATACGAGTCCTTTGAACGTGCTCTTGTCGTATTGCAGGTCGTTTTGCAGGTTTACCGTGGTGCCGTCGGAGTAGGTAACGTGGTCGAGCACGTCGATGGAGACGATGCCGTCGGTGCGTACCTGCGTGGTGATGTTGTCGGCTTTCGGTATGGAGTTGGAGGTGGTCAACGCCGGCGGCTGCAGTACGATCACGCCGGTCGACGTGCCTGCTGCGTTGGCTACGCTGTATTTGATTTGCACGGGTTCGGTCGGCACCTGTCGTGCGGTGATGTAGACGCGCTTGTTGCTCACGACGCCGGTTTTGATGCCGCTTGCCGCGTCGGCGGTCACGTTGGTCACGGACAATACGCCGCCCATCGGGTCGACGTCGTTGGCTAGGGGCTCCACGATCGCGGTGTTGTCGGCGCCGAGCAGTGCCACGTCGTTGGCGGCGATGGGTTTGGCGGAGTCTCCGGTCGCGGCCTGTACTTCGATGCGGGCCAGGCCGGTCGTGGGAATGGATCCTTGCGTGATGGTGTAGGGCACGTAGTAGGTGCCGGGGTTGGCCGCGCTGAAGGTGAACGACATGTCGGTGGCGTTCATGGCTGTGGATGCGCCGGATGGGGTTTCCACGGCGGTCAGCTGCGTGGGTTCGGCCGAGGTGCCGTGCACGTATTGTTTGAGCGAGACGGTGGTGCGTGCGTCTGGCGTGGTCTGCTTGACTACCGGATCAATCACTGCGGCCAACGTGTTGGCCGGTTTCACTGAGAAATACACCATGCCGGTGCCGGTCTGCTGTCCGTCGGAAACGGTTACTTCGATGCTGGCTCTGCCGGAAGACATGGATCCCGCGTTGAATACGAGCTGCCCGTCGGCTCGCGTGGAGACGGTCACCTGGTCGGTGTTCTGCGGGGTTGCGGATACAAGCGTGAGCGGATCGCCGTCGGGGTCGGAGAAGCTGCCCAAAGCGTTGGTGGTGTAGGTGGCTCCTTGCTCCACGTCGATTTCCGGTGGCGTATCGGTTTGCTGGGGTGCGTTGTCGTCGTTTCCGACCAAGGTGAGGTTCACGTTGGCGTTGGATGTCTGCCCGCGTCCGTCGGAAATCTCATAGCTGAACGATACCGATCCCTCGGCTGCCGCGGATGCGTCGAGCTGCAGGTATCGTCCGTCATATACGGGTGAGACGCTGATGTTGGCTCCGTCCGGGGCGCTTACCGAGGTGATGCGCAGCACGGAACAGTCGGTCTGCTCGTCGTTGCGAAGCACGTCGAGAATCTGCTGCGATCCCGTTCTCGCGCCGAGCAAATCGTCTTCCGCTTTGATCTGCCCGGATTGTGACGAGCAGGTTTTGCTGAAATTATGCTGGTTGTTGGCACTGTCGTTGTTCTGTTCCTGCTGCTTCGACTGTTTGGTTTCCACCTTGTTCCATTGGATTTTGATGACTTTGGTGGATTCCTGCGGATTCCAGACGTTGCCGTTGACCACGTCGTTGAGTATGACCAGACGATGGTTGGTGCGGAATATCAGTTCCGAAGTGGCGTTGATGTTGGTCAGGGTGTCGAATGTCGTGTCCGAACCGTCGGCGGAGCATGCTTTGGCGTAATTGTTGGCTTTCTGTGCCCATGCGGCGAATACGCATCCTCCTGTGGATACCGGCTGGGCGGCCTCGCCTTTGCCGGAATTCGGGGTTTCAGAGGTTTTCTTGGTGCTGAGGTTCACCGTTGCGAGTCCACGTGGTGTCGCCACGGCCACCCATCCGTTCTGTTTGCCGTCCGTGGAAGGGGCTTGCAAGGTCATGTCGCCCTGCAGATTGATGGCTGCGCTTCCCTGCGGCCAGTACACGGTGCTTTTCGCCGCCACGACCGGGGTTGCGTCGATAACGGTGAACGATTCGGCATGCGGTGCGCCTTTGATTGTGTCTGTTTGCTCGTTCGTGCCCTGCGGCCCGTCGAGGCTCAGCACCGCACCATCGGAAGCACGGTATCCGTATACGGTTCCGTCGTGTGTCACCGCGATTTTTCCACCGGATCCCAGCTTCATGTTCGGCTTGTCGGTGGTTGGATTGACGGATTTCACATCGGAAGCGGATCCCACCCACACATTGCCGGTTTTGACATTGATGAACGCTGCGGTGTCGCCTCCGACAATGGTTTCGATATCCGTTTTGATGGCGGTGTTGCCGGTTTCGCTGATGGTGGAAGCCGCGATGCTGCTGGCTTTCGTACCTTCGGAAATCACGGTGCTGCCATTATGTTGGGCCACGTCGAAACGGGAGGCCGCGGATGAGACTCCAGCGTTCACATCCTTGTTTTTCGCATTGAATCGTGCGGCCTTGCGGTCCTTCAGCGAAGTGATCCACACGGTGCCGTCGTCAAGTTGCACATGCCGTTGCGTCACCGAACGGACGATGAACGCGCCTGCGATGATGCCCAGCAGCAGAAGCAGCATGATGATCGGTGTGATCCACCGTCTGCTTCCCGACGGCAACAGCAGTTTGCGCATCATCGATCCGAAGCGCAATTGACGTTCATACGATTGTGCCGACTGATTGGCTGCGTTCTTGCGTTTGCCCATTTCCGGTTCTTCCCTGAATGTTCCGATTGTCGTTGTGTTCGTTCCCGACGTCGCCTGCGATTGAATAATGCCGTCGGCCGACCCTGTTGCGAAATGCTGCGATGCTTATGGTTTAGCTGCGCACGCGATCGTAGGATTCTGCGACATCTGACGGTCGGTCCGGATGAGGCTCACCTGAATGCAGGTCTGCGAGCCGTCGGCGGGTTCGATGCTGATATGAGTGTCGGTGGTGGTGGTTCCCTGGGCGTTCGAATCGATGCCGGCATCGCCGACCAGTGACCACACGTACGAATCCCCATCCTGAGGGTCGGGGTTCACCCAAGTGAACTGCACGCTGCTGCCATCGGCGGAATATGACCCGGTCATATTCTCGACACTGGGCACACTGCCGGTGGTGATGGCCGAATCCGGTGAATCGTTCTCCTGATCGCGTGTTCCTGGATTCTTGATCTGCACGCTGCTGTTGTCGGAAGCGGAATCCATATTCGGCATGATCACATACGTGAACACCAGCGCGACGGCTGCAATCGCGACGACCACCGAAACAACGATCGCAAGAGGCTTGGCCCAAGTGCTGCGCTGCTTTGGGGCAGTCGGCGAAACCTGAACGTTCGCCTGCGACTGTGCGTACAGGTTCTGCGGGAACGGTGGCTCACCCTCAACCGTGGTCGGCGTGGCATGGCCATACAATTCCTGCTGCGCACGCTGCATGTCACGCGCGAAATCGTATGCGGAATAATATCGGTCCTCCGGAGTTTTATTCAACGCCTTGCGCAGGATCCGCTCCACTTGCTGGGGAATATCCGGCCTGTTGAGCTTGGGCAGCGGATTGGTGAGAATGATGTTTCGCAGCAGAGCGCCGCGATTTTTGCCTCGGGTTGCGCCAAGAGCTGCGGAATAGCCGTATTTGTACGGCGACTGGCCCGTCAGCATGGCGAACAGCGTCGCCCCCAGAGAATAGATGTCAGAGGATTCGTTGCCTCCGCCGTTCTTCGCAAGCACTTCCGGCGGAGCCCACGCGATGGTGTAGCCGATGCCGGGGCGCCCGTAAATCGTTCCCGCGATGCCGAAATCGGAAAGCATGGGCATGCCATGCGCGTTGATAAGAATATTGCTGGGCTTGATGTCGCGGTGGATGATGCCTTCGCGGTGCGCCGTGAAAAGGGCGCTTGCCAGATTGATGCCGACGGTGAGCATCTGGTCTGCGCTGAGACGGTTGGATTCCAGGAAGGTCTTGTAATTGCCTCCCGGAGCGTATTCGAACACGGTATAGCCGTTGCCTGTGGTGGTGACTCCGCTTTCATACATCGAAAGAATGTAAGGGTGTGATGAGATCTTGCCCATGAAGTTCGCTTCGGAACGGAATCTTGCCGCCGCGCGCAGGTCGAGCGTTCCCCTGCTGACTTTGATGGCCACCTGACGGCTGGGGGAAAGCTGCTGGTACAAGTACACATTCGCTTCGGAACCTGAACCCAACTTCTGGGCGAATGCGTACCCAGGGATTTGAGGGGGAGTGCCGTCCATGGCTTCCATATGCTCTCTTTCCTCGTAGTGCGTATGTTTTCAGCCGCTCTCTCCAAAGGCCATGTTAGCCGAAGACCAACCCAAAAACCTACCAGTAAGGGGTTGAATATTCGCATGCAAAGACGGGCGTTCGAGGCTGTTCCCATGTCTTCCGCCCCTTTCGCAGCCATCGAGCCTTCCGGCATAAGTTTTCCCATTGCCGGATTCTGTCAGGTAAGGGAGGATGAGACTAGTAGTGTTGGGAGGCATGATGGATTTGGAAGATCTGGCTCACGTCACGTTGGTTGCGGGAGCGCCACGCAGTGGAAAAACCGAGTTTGCGTTGGACATGCTGATCGCCGCGATGAAGCGGTATGGTGATGCGAATGCCGTGATGACGGTGTCCGGCAGACAGATCGCCGACATGTTGGGCGATCGCGCGATCCGTGAATTGTCTGTGGTTTCGCAGGCTCGACCGGTCACCACATTGTCGGCCATCGCATTCCGCCTGCTGGCGGCCGCAAGATCCGCACAGGGCAAACCGTTGCCGAAACTGTTGAACGGCGCCGAGCAGGATGTGATCATCCGCAAGGTGCTTGCATCACATGTGGAACATAGGCAGCATGGCGACGAGTGCGCTATCTGCGATCTGCTGCGCGTATATTTCGCTGTTTCCGAATGGTCCGGACTGGTGGCCGACGATTCCACCGACGCATTCGCCAGCCAATTGCGAGACATGCTTGCGCGCATGAATGAAATCGGTGCGAAACCGGAGCTTGAAGACATGCTCATCGCCCGTGCGGCCAGCAGGAATGGCGAGCTTGACGCGCGTCGTGAACGCCTGCGTACCCAGTGGCGTCTCGCCTTCGCGCTGCGTGAGGAATACAATGCGGCGATTCGCGCAGCCTATTCCGGCGAATACCGTCTTGATGCGTCACAACTGATGATCGACGCTACCGAGGCCGTGCCTGACATATGGGATGCCGATATTCCAGACATGCTGATCGTCGACGATTTCCAGGATGCGACGTTGGCTGGTTTCGCCCTGCTTGAGGCTTTGCATAATCGCGGGACGCGTCTGCTGTTGGTGGGCAATCCCGACGAAGCCGTGCAGACGTTCCGTGGATCGTATCCGGAATATCTGTTCAACGAGGCACAGGCGCGCATGGGAGCGCGATTGGAGCGCGTCGAAAACCTGTATGCTGCATGCGAAAACGATAGTGCGCAAACCATGCAAAACGCGCATGACGACTATCGGACGCTTGTCGCGACCCGCGTAAGCCTGTCGATTGCAAGCATGGAACCGACTGACGTGCCCCTGCCTGAGCGTCCGGGCAAAATGCGGAACATACCGGGCGCGATGCCTATCGAAGCGTTGCCGTCCGGCAATACGAATGCTCGCATCACGCCCGCTGATGGCAGCGTGGAAACAGCTCTGTACCGTTCCGCATCCGAAGAGCTCGACGACGTGGTGTGGAAGATCAAAACCGAGCATTTGCAGCGTTCCCGCGAATGGAACGACATGGCTGTGATTGCACACGACAATGCCACCGTACGCACGTTTGGCGAGCGTTTGCGTGCCGACGGCGTTCCCGTGCGCTATTCGAGCGTGACACGACCGTTGAAGGACGAACCGTTCGTGCAAGGCCTGTTCGCGCTGATCGAATTGGCGGAATTGAAGAAGCGGACGATTGCGGCTTCGGGCATGGATCCGCAGTCGGCCGGGTCCTATATTCGCTCACGTGTGGCGTTGATCATGGCATCCCCACTGATTACGGTCGGCGGCGACAAGCGGCATGAAGGGCGTCCGGCCCGTCTCGCGTCCGTGGAATCCGCGATGCATGCGTTGGCTTCGCTCGCTGAGATTGTGGGCGATGATGAGATTCGCGCGCAGGATTCTGCGAACATGGCGAAGACGGACGTTGAACGGCAATCGTCGCTGCCGCGTTTGATGGCGGATTGGCATGAATACATGGCGAAATACCATGCGATTTCCGACGATGGTCAACATGATGGAGACCATGATGATCCCGTATTCGATATGGACGCGCTGTACGTGCTTCTTCTGGAAGGAAACACCGATCGTGTGATCGACACGATCTCCTCCGTGACGGGCTCGGATCCACAGGTCAAGGCTTTCGCGTCATTGTGGAAGGTGCTTGACAAAACGTGCGAGGCGGAACGCAAGCTGGTTTTGCGCGAACCGCAATACGTATTGGATTGCGCATGGCGTGCCTGTGGAAAAGCGGAAATCTGGCAGCGCGTAGCCTTGGAAAATTCGGCGTCCGGCCGTGCCGCAAACGACCGACTTGATGCGGCGATGCGCTTGTTCGACTACGCTTCCGGCGGCGAATCAAGCGGCGAGTTCGCCGCGCACACCATCGAAGCGTTCATGGAACAGGTGCGCTCGCTGACCATCGAGGCGGATTCGTTGGCGCATACCGCGCCCATCGACCAGGCGGTGACGCTGACCACGCCCGCGGGCGCGGCGGGAAGGCATTGGAACCTGGTGTTTCTGCCGTCCTTGCAGCAAGGGCAATGGCCGAATCTTACGCCACGCAACACATTGTTCGGCGGTGAGGAACTCGCCGATGTGATGTTGCATGGCGAACTGTCCGATACCGTCACCACTTCGGCGGGCAAGCGGGATGCGCAATTGGCTGCCGTGCTCGCATCCGAGCAGAAAAGCTTCCTGGTGGCATTGACCCGTGCCGATGAGCGTGCGGTGATGAGCGCCGTGCTGAACGACGACCACGTGCCATCTGATTTTCTGTACGGATATGTGCCGGAATGGTTTGACCGCGATAGAGACGCCGATATGGAACGGCGCGAATATGCGGCGATCGGCAGTCAGGGCGATTATGCGGGACTTGAATCCGATCCCCGTGGTTTGATCGCGGCCGCGCGAAGTGTGCTTGCGATGGAACCGCCGGACAGCCCGAAGGCGCGTGACGCCGCTGCAACATTGGCATTGCTGTCCTCGCGAGGCATTAGGGCGGCTAATCCCGATTGTTGGCCGTTCGTGGAGGAACCTGTTTCGTCCGCTGCGCGGAAAACGATTCAGGATGGCAAGACACGGCAATCCGACGTGGTAACCCTGTCTCCGTCCGCGGTGGACGATCTGTGGGCGTGCCCGGTGTGCTGGATGCTTGAAAACCGTTTCTCCGGCCCGCGCATGGGCAGCGCCGCCACGAGTTTCGGTTCGCTGATCCACATGGTGGCACAGAAGGCCACCGAAGCCGGACTTGACATGCCGGAACAGCACACCGCCATCAGCGATATGGACAACATCGACGCGATCACCGAGCAAATGTATGCCGAATATGAGCGTCTACGCGGCGATCTGAACGGTATCACCGATCCCGCGCAACGATATCAGGCATTGAAAAAAGATAAAAAGGCGCGAGATGCGTTGCGTAACATTGCCACGTATTTCGTGCAATCGAATCATGGTGATTATCCAATCAAAAACAATGATGCGTTCAGCGTTGGAAAACTTACGAAAGTCGAACCTGAACTGAAATTCACCGCAAAATTCGATTTCGACGATATTCTCGCCGCCTACAATGCGATGGACGGCATTCATGCGATTTCACGAAACGAATTGATCGCCATTATGGGAACGTTGGTCGGAGGATGGCCTCAAACAGGCATGAGCGAGCATCTCGCCGTGCGCTTGACCGGCAGAATTGACCGTTTGGAACGCCGTGACATGGCGGACGGTACGCAGCAAGTGCGTCTGATCGACTACAAAACCGGTGCAAGTCCGAACGGCGAAGGCCTGTTCAACGATCTGCAGCTCGTCTGCTACCAACTGGGACTCGTGTTCCCCGAAGGAAGCGGCCTGCGTGGGGCACAGGCGGTGGCTGCGGCGCCGAACATCACGCAAAGCGCGCTGTTCCACGTAGCGGAGCATGCATTCCCGGCACCACATGGCAACACCGCCGCCGAATCGCATATGCAGCAGTCGTTGTTTGCGGACGGAAGCCTGAATACGGGCGCATTCGTGCCGCGCTACTACGTCAAACAACTCGACAAGGATTTCCATGACGGACTTGACGAGATGATTCCACCGCTGGAAGTGAGCGACGAGCATTGGAGTGAGTTCGTCGGTTTGCGAGACACCATGGCGGTATGGTCCCTCACCATGATCGCCAGAGTCTTCTACGCTGCCGCAGCCAGCAGGGCAAGCGAAATTACGGCAAGACCAACATTGGAACATATGAAATATTGCAGGAACACTGCGGTCTGCCCGGCCTGCGCGGGCGAACAGGACACCGTATTCGACAGGAGAACGGCATGAGCGGAACTACGAAATTCACCGACAGTCCGGAGCAGGCCGCCGTTATCCAAGCGCCCTCCTATGGGGATGTGGTGGTGGTCGCCGGTGCCGGATCGGGCAAAACCTACACAATGACAAGGCGAATCATCACACTGATCGAACAAGGTGTGAGCCCTGAAAAAATCCTCGGACTGACTTTCACGCGCAAAGCGGCTTCGGAACTGCTGTCACGCGTGTCCGCGGCCGTGAGCTGCAACCAGCGTGAACGTGGGCTGAAATCGGCGAATATGGCGTTCCTCAAACCGGAAGTCTCCACGTACGATGCTTTCTTCCAATCCATCGTGCGTCAATACGGACTGCTTGTCGGCTTCGACCAAAACACGCAGCCATTGAGCGAAGCCGGCGCCATGCAGCTCATCCACACCGTGCTCGACAAGCATATGGGCGATCTCATGGCGTTCGACGGCGATCTGAAATCGTTCAACACCATAGCGGGCAACGTATTCGCCCTGTCCAACGCCATTTCCGGAGCTATGATCGGCGGCGACTGCACCAGCTTCGACGAGGCGGTGCAACGCGTGCGCGACTGGGACGAAGCGTTCGTCAAACAGGTCGACAAGGCGCTTGACGGTGAAACCGTGCCAACTGAGCAGCCGAAATCCAAAAAACCACCAAAACGGCTGAAAAAGGATTCCGACGCGGATTACGAAAAGAAACTGGAGAAATACCGCGAACTTGGGCACAGCATGTGCGTATACAACAGTGCGCAACTCGCATCCGTCGCCAAGCAGCGCAATCTGCTGCTCGACCTCGTGCTTGATTATCATGCCGAAAAACGCGCCTGCAATATGGCGGAATTCAGCGATTTCACCATCGCGGCATTCCAACTGGTCTCCCGATTCCCGTCCATCGGCGCAACGTACCGCAAACGCTACTCGCATGTGCTTCTTGACGAATACCAAGACACCTCCACCACGCAGGCCGCACTGCTGAGCGCGCTGTTCCACGTTGACGATACGCATCGCAGCGCGGTCAACGCGGTCGGCGACCCCTTCCAATCGATCTACGCATGGCGAGGCGCAAGTCCGGGCGCATTCCGTATGCTGCAACATGATTTCGGCATGGACGCCACCAGCAAACCGTTCGCATTGACGGTGACGCGGCGCAATTCGCGCATGGTGCTCGAAGCGGCGAACAATCTCACTAAACCGTTGCGTCTGCCAGCCAGACGCCTCAGCAGCTCGCTGATGCGCGAAGTCGACGTGCCTGCGCTCTCCAATATCGAAGAAGCACCCGAAGGCACGGTTGGCGTGCTCGGATTTGCCACATTCGGCCAGGAAGTCGATGCGGTCGTGCGCTTCGCCAAACATGCGATCGCCCTGCATACGCCCTCTGCGCGTGACCTCGACCATGGTGCGAAAGACAATCGCCCGCATGTGGCGGTGCTGTTCCGATCCAAAGGAACCATGCCGAAATACGCGGAAGCGCTAGAGCAGGCCGGACTGACCACGCTGGTCGTGGGACAGGCGGTCCTGCTGGAACGTCCGGAAGTGCAGGATGTGTTCGCCCTGCTGCACGTAGTCAGCGACCATACCGACAGTGCGGCGCTTATGCGACTGCTGGCGACGCCACGATTCGCCGTTGAAGCCGACGATCTGCAGGCGCTTGCGGACACGGCGGAGCGAGTGAATACGGTGTACCGGTATCGTGCGCTCGTATCGGCGGGAATTGTTCCTGCGCATGCTACGAAAGCTGGGAATTCCGGTGATTCTATAAATTCCGGTGATTCCGGTACTTCCGGGAAAACCAGTGATTTCGGAAATGGCGAAACAATTTCCGACTCTGGTCTGTCGAATGCTGAAATCCGCTCCACTGTGCGCGAATACCGCGACCAAGTGCCAAATGCTGTTTTTCTGGTGGATCTCATGCTGCGCGACGATCTTGAACAACTCATCGATGGCAGGCTGAGCCGCAGGGGAGTGCAGGCGGTGCTGCGTGCCGCGGATATGCTCCGCCAAGTACAGCGCGTGCTCGGCCACCCGCTGCCGGAGGTGGTTCGCGAAGCTATTACGGCGTTGAATCTTGACATCGACATGCTACTGGCTCGGCATATGCGTGCCGATCATGCCGAGGCCACGCTTGACGCCTCCCACGTGGCGCTCGCCAAGTCGCCGATAGACGCTGTGATGAAACTCGTCGACACGTATATGCAGGAGATCGCATCGCAAGGCGTGCCGAGTCTGCGCGCGTTCATCTCATGGGTGGATTCGCTGCGCGACGCTTCCGAAGAGAACGCGGTGGCCCCCGATGTGCCCGTCGACGTGGTGTTGATGACCGTGCACCAGTCGAAGGGGCTTGAATGGGATGCCGTGGCCGTGGTCGGCATGACCGATGGCGGATTTCCCAGTAACAAGGGCGACAATCTGAGCGTGGCCGTTGATGAAACGCATCTCAATGGTTTCCGGGATGGCGTATGGACGCCTCCCGAATACCATGAAAACGCCAAAACGTGGCTGACGAATCCCGCCGCGGTGCCTGTTCCTGTGCGCGTGGATGCGGATATTCTGCCGCGATTCCCCCATGACGCGCTCGTCGGCTGGAATCCGTTGGAGGCCTTGGAAGCCTTGGAAGATGCGGAAATCATCGACGATGAAGTGTTCGGCACTCTGCGCACCATGAATGTCGACGACATGGAAGGCGTCGATCCTGATGGACTGTATTTGACGCAGAGCGAGGAATATGGCCGCCGGTTGCATGCCGACGAGCGTCGTCTCGCATACGTGGCGTTGACCCGCGCCCGTCATGAGGCGTTGCTCACCTATAGCGAAACGAATGTGGAAAGCCGTGATCCGCGTGCCGTGGGTGAGCGCAGACAAGTGGCCAAACCGTCGAATTTCTGGCAGGAAGTGTATGACTCCATGCTCAATATCGTTTCCAAGGCGAATGAACCGAGCAATTTGGACGATATTGCGGAAGTTGAGGACGCCACGGGTGTAGATTTTTCTGGAGATGATTTTTCCGAAAATGGCATTTCCAGCTTGTATTCGATTGGCGCGCCATTGCCAGACGGATATTTCGTGGGCGAGCATGCCTGCGATTTCGAGGATGCAGTGGTCGGCGATGCTTGGAACGCGCCGCTTGAGCCTCTGGAAGGCGAGCGATTCCTGCCATGGCCGTGCGATTTGACTGAAGCGACTTGCGAAATGTTGCGTTCGTCCGCCGATCAGGTGCGTGATGCGATGGCCACCACCGCTGCGGACTTGGATGCCGGCGTGGGGGCGGATGCTGTTGCTGATGACGTTGCGCTCGGTTCGGTCGGTTCGCTGCTGCATTGCGCGCAGCTGCTGGTCGATGATGACAATCTCATGCCCGACATGCTGACCGACGCATCGCAGGACGCGTTCGACCGTTCGGTGCGTGCGCAAGGCGAGAAGATTCTTGCGTCCGGCCGTCAGAACGTCACTTCCCTGCAGGCGCGCGCGGGCATGATGAACGATCGTGGCGCCCGAACCTACTGGCGTGGGCTTGTGCGTCCGATTCCGAACGTTGCCTCGCCGGCCGCGCAGCTGGGCACGCAGTTCCATGCGTGGGCGGAACGGTTCATTATGGCCGACGTGGATATTGATTGCATCGTCGACGGTGCCGAAGGCAACGGAAATATGCGCGTAGCTGAATCGAGATCGTCGATGCTTGCCGAAATCGAACGCAACAATAGGATGCAATCTCAAGAAAATAATGCGGTGGTCGAAAATACGGTCGAAAATACGGTCGAAAATGCAATGGAAAACAATGCATTGTTCGATTGGCAGCAGCGTCTTGCGGCGTCAGCATGGGCGCAACGTAAGCCTGCGTGGGCGGAGCGGCAGATTGTCGTCAATGTGCCGCAATTGGGCACCATCGTCAATGGCAAGCTTGACGCGGTGTTCTTTGGGGGTCTCAATGAAAAGGACCAATCAAAACAATATACAATAGTCGATTGGAAAACTGGAAAAAAACCTAGAAAAAAAGAAGAAATACAGGAAAAATTAGTACAGTTGGATATGTATCGGATGCTGCTGTCGGCAATGGAAGGTGTGCCGCTTGATGCTATCGACGCCTGCCTCTACTATCTGAGTGAGCCTGTTGAGGGCAATCGGCAGCTGAACGCCGCCGATAAAACAGAAGAAGAGATCCTTGCCGAGTTGAGCTACGGAATTCCGAAACAATCCGACAACGACTAGTGCTGGTGCGCCAAGAGATGCGTGTATGCATCCTGCTTGTTCTTGATCATCGTTGAAAAGCGGCGCTTTCCAGCCTGTCCGTAGGGTAACGCACTGCGGGCAGCGTTGTGGAGGAGCGCCGCTACCCTCGTGCAGCATGTGTGGGCGGGCACACGTGCCGGACGCAACGAAAGTTAAGGAGCGATAATCATGGCTGCCACCAGCGCAACCGAAACCCCGAAGTCGCCATATTCCGTATTGTTCTCCATTTCGGGAACCAAAGCGTTCTGCGCTTCCGGAGCTTTGGCGCGACTGCCGATGTCGATGATGGGCCTCGGCATTATTCTCGCACTCAACCACCTGTACGACAATTGGACGATCGCGGGCGTGATGAGCGCGGCGTATGTGCTCGCCACCGCAGCGGTCACGCCACTGTACGCGCGACTGTTCGACCGACTCGGACAGCGCAAGGTCGGTTCGATGGTGCTTGTCGTGCAAATCATCACCATGCTTGGTTTCGCGTTCTCCGCATTGGTGCGCGTGCCGATCCCGCTGCTGTTTGCGCTGGCTGTGGTGATGGGGCTTACGCAGTTCTCGTTCGGCGCGCTCGTGCGTACGCGCTGGGCGTATGTGCTCGACCGCACCGGCAACGGCGAACTGCTGAACACCGCATACGCGCTGGAATCCGCCATCGATGAGATCGTATTCATTTTCGGACCGATTCTGGCAGCGTTCCTTGCGGCTTCCGTGCACCCCGTTTCGCAATTGTTCGTGCCAACGATTGCCTGCGCCTTAGGCGGTACCATTTTCTTCACATTGAAAGACACGCAGCCGCCGGTCGTGCATGAAGTCAAGGTCGTTTCGGCCTCTTCCGACGATGCCGATGTGCGATTGACCATCGATGGCGATGCCCACAATACTGGCGATTCAGGTTCCGCACCGAGCAACAAGCTGACCATCGCACAGCTGAAAACAAACGACGCAGCCAAGAAACGCAGCGTATTCACTTATGCTGGCGTGATTCCGTTGCTACTGGTTTTCATCATATTCAACATGAGTTTCACCGCATTCGACACGTCCATGACAGCCGTCATGAAATCGTTGCATCTTGATTCCGTGCTCGGTGTGCAGCTGGCGATGCTAGCGGTCGGTTCATGCATGGGCGCGCTGGTTTTCGGAACGCTTGAGCTCAAAGGGTCCCGTTGGCGTTACATGATCATGTTCCTTGCGGCGATCACCGTCGGCTTCTTTGTAATTCACCTGTGCCAAGGCAATCTGATCGTAATGGGCATTATGGAGATTATCACCGGTCTGGCTGTTTCGCCTGTGTTCGCATCGGGCAACCTCGTGATGAAGGAAACCGTCCCCGAAGAGTCGTTGACCGAAGGTCTTTCCTGGGTGAGCACCGCAGGAACCGTCGGCGCATCATTCGGTTCGATGATCACCGGTATCATATTGGATCACGCCACACCCGACGTGAGCCTGATGCTGCCATGGATTTTCGTGCTCGCCTCGATTCCGTTTGCCCTGCTCGGCTGGGTGATCACGCGTCGAAGTGTTTCGCAACATTCATAGATGATCTGTGATTCATAGATACTATGCGAATTAAGCATTCCAAAAATTGCCCGAAAATGATCGTAAGGATTATGTTCAGGCAATTGTATTCTATTGTTGGATTCGTTGGAATCGTAGAAAGCTGCTGCAGATAGATGCAGCCAGAACGCTTGAAGGAGTTGCAATGATCAAGGTTTCTGTAGTTGGTGCCAAAGGACGCATGGGTTCCCACGTGGTCGACGCTGTGAACAACGCGGACGACACCGAACTGGCGCTCGCGCTTGACGCAGGCGACGACCTCGCCCAGATTACCCCCGACAACACCGACGTGGTGGTGGAGTTCACCGTGCCGAGCGTGTCTCTTGACAATGTGCTCGCACTCGTGGCGCAAGGCGTTGATGTGGTGGTGGGCACCACCGGTTGGACCGAAGAGAAGCTCGATCAGGTGCGTGCCGCGCTCGCTGCCGCGCCTTGCGAAGGCCAGAGCGTGTTCATTGCGCCGAACTTCGCCATTTCCGCCGTGCTCGCCGACTATTTCGCCAAGGTTGCGGCTCCGTACTTCGAATCCGCCGAAGTGATCGAACTGCACCACCCGAACAAGGTAGATGCTCCGTCCGGCACCGCATTCCATACCGCGCAGGGTATTGCCGCAGCTCGTAAGGCCGCAGGTCTTGGCCCTGTTCCGGATGCCACCGAAACCGATGGCGGCTCCCGCGGCCAGGTGGTTGACGGCATTCATGTGCACGCCGTGCGTCTGCGTGGCCTCAATGCCCATGAGGAAGCCCTGTTCGGTAACGACGGCGAGCAGCTGACCATTCGTGCCGACAGCTTCGACCGCATTTCCTTCATGCCGGGCGTGCTGTTGGCCGTACGCAAGGTCGCCACCGGTTCATATCCGGGCGTGACCGTCGGCCTCGACAACTTCCTCGACCTGTAAATCCTTACGGTTGAACGGTAAATAGTCCCCAAACCGGCTGATGTTGGCTTATTCCAAGCATCGGCGATTTGGGGATTATTTGTATCGTCTTATATCTACGCAATACATCTGTGCCTACGTAATAAAGCTGTGCGCTGACTCTTGGCAATCAGCTCAAATGCTGGTATACAGTGTGACTGTCCGAATCGAAAACGAATGCAATATGGAAACCGGTGAAACATGCAGGCTCTGATCGCCATCATCGTCGCATTGGCTGTGACGGCAGCCGTTTTGTGGTTCTTTTTCGCGCCGCGCAAAGCGTTCCGAGCCCGCGTCGACAACGGTGTGCAAGAGGCGGTCGTCGAAGTCAAAGGCGGGTATAGTCCGGCGGTCATCGAAGCCGAGGCTGGCTTGCCTTTGCGATTGATTTTCGATCGCAAGGAAGATGGCGAATGCTCGTCGCATGTGGTGTTTTCCGATTTCGGCGTAGACCTTGCGCTGCCTCCTTTCCGTACGACGACGTTGACGATTCATCCTGATGAGCCGGGGGAGTACGGTTTTGCATGCGGTATGAACATGCTGCATGGCACGTTACGTGTGCTGCCGGGAAAGCATCATGCTGCAATGCAGAACGAGCATTCAGCGTCGGAAAAAAATCCGAATAATGCAGAATCTCATGTTCCTGCGCAATCACAACAAACCGCTGTTGATGAAACATCGCATGAATCCGTTGATACTTCTTCTGATTTTTCTTCTGTTTCTGCTAATTCTTCAGACGAGTCTTCCGCATCTCGTGAAATGCGAGCATTGATTACGCGGCTTATTGTGTCTGCCATCGTTACGATTCCGGTATTCGCTTCTACGATGTTGATGCTGTATCCGATGCCGAATTGGGTGCAGTTCATACTGATGCTGCCGGTGATGTGCTATGCCGCATTGCCGATTTTCCGTAGCGGTTTCGCTGCGATCATTCACCGTTCTCCGGAAATGAACGCATTGGTCAGTTTGGGTACGGTATTCGCGTTTGCTTACTCGTGTGTGGTTACGTTTGTGCCTCAGATTCTGCCTGAGAATGCTCGAGAACCGTATTTTGAAGCGGTTGGTGTGGTCATCACGCTGATGCTGGTCGGGCAATTGCTTGAAGCGCGCGCCCGCGTCGGTACGGGAGAAGCCATGCGTGCATTGGTGAAACTGCAGCCGAAAACCGCTCGCGTGGTGCGCAATGAAATCGAAGAGGAAATTCCGGTCGATCAGGTGTTGGCCGGAGATATTATTGCGATTCGTCCGGGCGAACAACTTCCCGTTGACGGCACGGTTATTTCCGGTTCATCGTCTGTCGACGAATCCATGATCACCGGCGAGTCCATGCCGGTGCTGAAGCAGGCTGGCAGCAGTGTGACCGGTGCCACGATCAACGGTACCGGATCGTTGCGGTATCGTGCCACAAAAGTCGGCAAAGACACGGTGCTCGCGCAGATCATTGGATTGGTGCAATCCGCGCAAAGTTCCAAAGCTCCGGTACAGCGCATGGCGGATAAGATTTCCGGTATTTTCGTGCCGATTGTGGTGCTGATCTCCGTATGGTCGTGCGCATTGTGGTTTGCGTTCGGGCCGGAACCGCGCGTGGTGCATGCGCTGGTGGCGGCGGTTTCGGTGCTTCTGATCGCATGCCCGTGCGCATTGGGTCTTGCCACACCGCTTTCCGTAACGGTTTCGACCGGTCGCGCCGCGCAAATGGGCGTGCTGATTCGTTCCGCCGAAGCGCTGGAGACGTGTGGCAAAATCAATGCTGTCGTACTTGACAAAACAGGTACGATCACCGCTGGCAAACCGTCGTTGGCCGACGTGCTTCCGCTTGGAAAATGGCGTGAAATGACAGATGATTTGCTGGCGATCACAGCTAGTGCCGAACGGGATTCCGAACATCCTCTTGCCGCCGCGATCGTTGCAGGCGCGCAAGAGAAGCATCTTACGTTAGGTGAGGCAACGCAATTCCATGCGATTTCCGGGCAGGGAGTCACTGCGCATGTCGCGTCACATAGTGTCGCTGTTGGCAATACTGATCTGATCGACGATCTTGACGTGGCCATGCCGAGCGTCGGCGATGAGGATCTCGATGACATTATCGAGACTATGGAACGGCTGTCGGCGGAGGGGAAAACGCCGATGCTTGCAGCGATCGACGGCGAGCTTGCGGGAATCGTGGCCGTTGCGGATACGGTGAAAGCCGATTCGCAGCAGGCTATCGCAGCCTTGAAATCACATGGCGTCAACGTGGTGATGCTCACCGGAGACAACGAAACGACGGCACATGCCGTGGCAAATCAAGTTGGCGTCAGCAATGTGATCGCTGGAGTGCGACCGGAAAACAAGGCGGACGAAATCGCAAAACTGCAGGCGCAAGGCTATACGGTGGCGATGGTGGGCGACGGTATCAACGATGCTCCGGCGCTTGCCCGCGCGAATGTGGGATTCGCCATTGGAACGGGCACGGATGTGGCGATCCAGTCCGCGGACGTGACATTGATGAATGGCTCGCTGATGGGTTTGGTGCATGCGCTCGACTTGACCCGCGCCACCATGCGCAATATCGCGCAAAATCTTGGATTTGCGCTCGGCTATAACAGCGTCGGCATTTCCATTGCGGCGGGCGTACTGTACCCGTTCACCGGCATGATGCTTAATCCGATGATTGCGGGCGCGGCCATGGCATTCTCGTCGCTATGCGTGGTAACGAACGCGAGCCGACTGCGCCTGTTCGATCCAGACAAGGCGCTTCGTAAGACGTATCAGGTTCGTCAGCCGAACCCGAACGATAATAATCACAACAACCACAGTCAGAAAGGATTCATCATGGGACTGTTCAGTGATCACAAAGCCAAGAAGGAAAACGCCCACGAGAGTATGGAAGGCATGCACTCTTGCTGTGGCGGCCATGCTGCCAACGACAATCAGAGCGCGCTCGCCAAGGATCCGGTCTGCGGCATGAGCGTGGATCCGGCCACTGCCGCTGCAACCCGCGAATACAACGGCACCGCCTACTACTTCTGCAATCCGGGCTGCGCCGCCAAGTTCGAGCAGAACCCCGCCCAATACCTCGACTGAGTTTGTTCTGGTGGCCGCACGTTTCCCTCTTTCTGGCCGCACTGTTTGGAGTATTGTGCGGTCAGGAAAGCGAAGTCGTGAGGTCATTTGGATTGAATCCGCCTGAGTATGCGGCTAAGCGTACCGATTGTTCCAGTGACTGGGCGATTTTGGACTGTGAAGGGTTGTTTAGCGTACCGATTCTTCCAGTGACTGGGAGTTTTTGGACTGTGGGAGGCTTGGCAGCGGGAGGATTCTTCCAGTGACTGGAGGATTTTGGTCTCGGTGAGGCAGTTCATATTGCGGTATGGTCACGAACGTGAATGCTTCGGCGTCCGTGGCGGGAAGTACCGTTGACACTATGACTGACGGTACTATGCATCTTCTTGATCCTGCTCCTTTCGGACGTATTCTTCCGGCCATGGTCACCCCTATGAAGGCCGACGGTTCCGTTGATTTCGAGGCCGCGCAGAAGCTTGCGAAGCAGCTTGTTGCCGATGGCGCCGATGGCCTTGTGGTCAATGGCACCACGGGCGAGTCTCCCACCACCCACATGGAGGAGAAGGTCGAGCTGGTTCAGGCCGTCAAAGATGTGGTGAGCGTTCCCGTTATTTCCGGCGCGGGTTCCAACGATACCGCCCACACCGTGCGCATGGTGGAGCAGACCCAGGAGGCGGGCGCCGATGCGGTGCTTGTGGTTGCTCCGTATTATTCGCGCCCGTCGCAGGAGGGCGTGTTCCGCCACTACAAGGCGGTCAATGATTCCGCCGACAAGCCGATTATCGTTTACGATGTGCCTGGCCGTACCGGTTTGCATATTCAGTTGGAAACATACCGTCGTTTGTCTGAACTTGATCATGTTAAGGCAGTCAAGGATGCCACCGGAGATATCGCAGGTGCCGTGCGTAAGCGTATGGAAACCGGTTTGACTTGGTATTCGGGCGATGACGGCCTGTTCCTGCCATTCCTTTCGGTTGGTGCGGTCGGCATTATTTCCGTGATCGCGCATGCCGCATCCGGTCCGATGCGTGATTTGGCTGCTGCGTTCGATCGCGGCGACATTCATGAGGCGCAGCGCATTGCCGTGCAGCTTGCCCCGCTGGTCGAAGCGATGAATGGAAGCGGCTTCCAAGCTGTTATGGCGAAGGCGTCGCTGAAGGTGCGTGGCATTCTCGATTCCACGACGATGCGTTTGCCGAACGTCGGTCCGAACGAAGCTGAGATTAAGCGCGCGGAGGATGGCATGCGCGCTTCCGGCTTGCTGTGATTGCGATTATTGCCATACCTGCAGCAGCGATGTTTGCAGCACTGATGTGCAATGGCGATTACAGCAATCATGGCGATCAATCTCGACGATTACGGCAAGCATTGCGACTACCGGTTTGCCGTAATACGTTTGCCGTAATGCGGCAAACCTACTGAATTCCTCGTTTCCGCACAGGCGGAGACAATTAGTAATAGAAATCCAACTAGGAAATGGCTATAGAAGAAACCAAAACAGTGACTACGCACAAGCGCGGCAGCAAAGCTGCCAAGCGCACTGAAAACCCCCAGACCTCGGATGTGAAATCCGCGAAGTCTGTGAGCTCCGAGAAGCCCAACAAGGCCGAAACGACTTCCAAGAAGACGAAGTCTTCTAGCCGTAGCGGTGGTCGTGGCACTCGCGCTGGCGATGCGTCCGGTTCCGCCCGTGGCGGTTCCCGCGGCAATGGCAGCGGTTCCTCCAAGGGCACGAAGGGCGTGAAGAACGTCAAGAATGTGAAAAGCGCCAGGACTTCTAGGAACTCCAAGAATTCCAATGCGGCAAGCTCTTCTGCCGGCAGCCGCCGCAATTCCCGTCTTGCCCCGCAGACCACCGCACCCCAGCAGGATGACGTGTTGATCGCTCCGCCGAAGTACCGCAAGGGCTCCATGCGTATCGTGCCCCTTGGTGGCCTTGGTGAGATCGGCCGCAACATGAATGTGATCGAATACAACGGCCACCTGCTGCTCATCGACTGCGGTGTGCTTTTCCCTGAAGAGGAGCAGCCGGGTGTTGATTTGATCCTGCCTGACTTCCATTACATCAAGGATCGACTCGACAAGGTCGAGGCTCTGGTGCTCACTCACGGCCACGAGGATCATATTGGCGGCGTGCCGTACCTGCTGAAGCTTCGCCCTGATATTCCGCTGATCGGTTCCAAACTCACGTTGGCTTTCGTTGAAGCCAAGTGCAATGAGCATCGCATCAATCCGCGACTGGTTGAGGTCAAGGGGCGCGACAAGCTGAAGGTTGGTCCGTTCAATCTTGAGTTTGTGAACGTCACGCATTCCATTCCGGACGCTCTGGCTGTGTTTGTGCAGACTCCGGCCGGAAGCCTCATCGATACCGGCGATATCAAGCTCGATCAGCTGCCGCTCGACCATCGCATCACCGATTTGGTGGAGTTCGGCAAGCTTGGTGAAAAGGGCGTGGATCTGCTGATGATGGATTCCACCAACGCTGAGGTTCCGGGCTTTGTCAAGCCGGAAACCACCATTGGTCCAGCGCTTGATCAGGCGTTCGCCCAAGCTACGCGCAAGATCATCGTGGCCAGCTTCTCCAGCCATGTGCACCGCGTGCAGCAGGTTGTTGATGCCGCTCACAAGTATGGCCGCAAGGTGGTGTTCGTGGGCCGTTCCATGGTCCGCAACATGTCCATTGCTGCGGATTTAGGCTACTTGAGGCTTCCTGAAGACACGGTCATCGACCTGAAGAAGGCTCATGACGTGCAAGACGATAAGCTCGTCTACATGTGCACTGGCTCCCAGGGCGAACCGATGGCCGCACTTGGCCGCATCGCCGACGGCAACCATCGCGACATCACCATCAACGAATTTGACACGGTCATTCTTGCGAGCTCCCTGATTCCAGGCAACGAGCATGGCGTGTACAAGATCATCAACAAGCTGGTGCAGCTTGGTGCCCGCGTGGTCAATCGAGACAATGCCGCCGTACATGTGTCCGGCCACTGCAATGAGGGCGAACTGCTGTACATGTACAACATCGTCAAGCCGAAGTGCGCCATGCCGATTCATGGTGAGAACCGCCATCTGGTGGCGAACGGCATGATCGCGGTTAAGACGGGTGTCGATCCGCAGAACGTGGTGCTTGCTGAAGACGGCGATGTGGTCGATTTGTACCACGGCCAGGCTGCCGTTGTCGGTTCCGTGCCATGCGGTTACGTGTACGTTGACGGCGATTCCGTTGGTGAACTTACCGAGGAAGAGCTTGAGAAGCGTCGTATTCTTGGCACGGAAGGTTTCGTGTCGAGCTTCGTTGTTGTCGATACGGAAACGGCTGACGTTGTCGCCGGCCCGAAGATCTATCTCAACGCGGTTGCCGAAGACGAGAGCGAATTCGACAAGGTCCGTCATCAGATCGTCGAGCAATTGCAGGATGCGATGATGACTGGCACGCACGATACGTACAAGCTTCAGCAAATCATGCGTCGTACGTTGGGTAGCTGGGTCGCACGTCAGCTGCATCGCAAGCCTATGATCGTTCCGGTCGTTGCCGATATCGCGCAGGATGTTGACGAAGCGATGGGATTGAATGCAGCGCAATGATGAATCGATGGATAGTCAATATTTTCGCAATATCGCTGATTTCGGTGAAATTAATATTGGAATAATATTGAAATATCGACAGATCGTCAATAATTGTTGATTACATAATCAAAAGAAGGACGGCGTAACCGGCACAACCGGTTGCGCCGTCTCCTATTCCATAAATAGGAATTTCACAATAAAAAAAGGAGTGACATGCCAGGAGCAAATCTCACCCGAATCGAAGCGGAAGAACGCAAAAGCGTTATCGCAGCACCGGTTCATTACACGGTCAAACTTGATCTGACCCGTGGAGCTAAGAATTTCGGTTCCGAAACCACCATCACGTTCGACGCTGAGCCGGGAGCTACCAGCTTCCTTGACCTGATCGCCACCGAAGTGAGCGAAATCGTGCTCAACGGCGCAACTCTCGATCCGGCCGAAGCGTTCGCCGACAGCCGTATCGAACTGAAGAACCTCGAAGCGCACAACGAAGTGACCGTCAAGGCGCTGTGCCAGTATTCCAACACTGGTGAAGGCCTGCACCGCAGCGTCGACCCGTCCGACGGCAACATCTACCTGTATTCCCAGTTCGAAGTGCCGGATGCTCGCCGCGTGTACGCCGTGTTCGACCAGCCCGATATCAAGGCCGTGTTCGACTTTTCCGTGCTCGCAGCCAAGTCATGGATCGTCACTTCCAACATGCCCGCCGCCTCCGTAACCGACAACGAAACCGTTACCGAAGAAGGCACGCTCGGCACGCACGAAGCCGAAACCACCAAGCTGTGGGTGTTCGAATCCACGCCGACCATGAGCTCCTACCTCACCGCCATCTGCGCAGGCCCATACGCCGAATGGCATACCGAATACGCCAACGAAGACGGCCGCACCGTGCCGATGGCCATGTACTGCCGTCAGGCGCTCGCCGAAGCGTTCGCCAAGGATGTCGACTACCTGTTCGACATCACCAAGAAGGGTTTTGCCTTCTATGCGAAGACTTGGGGCGTGCCATACCCGTACGCCAAGTACGACCAGATCTACGTGCCGGAATACAATGCCGGCGCTATGGAGAACATTGGCATGGTCACCATCCGCGACCAGTACGTGTTCGAATCGAAGGTCACCGACGCGTATGCCGAGCGCCGCGTCGTCACCGTGCTGCACGAGCTTGCACACATGTGGTTCGGTGATTACGTGACCATGAAGTGGTGGAACGACTTGTGGCTTAACGAGTCTTTCGCTGAGTTCACGTCCACCCTTGCCACTGCCGAAGCCACGGAATGGAAGGACGCTTGGGCCACGTTCAGCTCCGGTGAAAAGAGCTGGGCACTTCGCCAGGATCAGCTGAGCACCACCCATCCGATCGTCGCGCCGATCAACGATCTGAACGACACGTATGTCAACTTCGACGGCATTACCTACGCCAAGGGCGCTTCCGTGTTGAAGCAGCTCGTGTTCTATGTGGGGCGTGAGAAGTTCTTCAAGGGCATCAACAACTATTTGAACAAGCATGCGTACTCCAACGCTACGCTCGCCGATCTGCTGGCCGAACTCGAGCTGACGTCCGGACGCGATCTCAAGGCGTGGAGCGCCCAGTGGCTTGAACAGTCCGGCATCAACACCATCGCCACCGAAGTTGAGGAAAACGAGGATGGTACGATTCGCCAGCTTGCGTTGCGCCAGTCCGCTTCGGCTGAGCATCCGGTGCTGCGCGCGCATCGTTTGGCTGTCGGCTTCTACAATGAGGATCCGGAAACCGGCAAGATCGTGCGTACCGACCAGTTCGAACTTGATGTTGACGGCGAACTGACGATTGTCGAAGCGGCTGCCGGCAAGGCACGCCCGTCGCTGATTTTGGTGAATGACGACGATTTGACATACACGAAGCTGCGCTTCGATGAGAAGAGCCTCAAGTTCGCTGCGGAGAACCTGTATCGTTTCGACGATGCGTTGGCTCGTTCCGTGATTTGGCTTGCCTTCTGGGATATGACTCGTGACGGCGAATTGCCGGCAAAGCAGTTCATCGAAACCTCTTTGGCTGCGCTCGCCACGGAACATGAGTCCACCACGTTCCGTTACGCTTTGGCGCAGATCAGCACCACCGCATGGCATTACACCGCTCCGGCCGACCGTGCCGAAGTGGTGGAGCATGTGGCTGCCGAACTGTTCAAACTGGCTCAGGATGCCGAAGCCGGTTCCGACGAGCAGTTCCAGCTGATCACCGCCTATCTGGGTTATGGTGAGCCGGGCGATGCTGCGTTCGAAGCAAATGCGAAGGGTCTGCTCGATGGTTCCGTGAAGCTTGACGGCTTGGAAATCGACAATAATTTCCGTTGGACCATCATCAACGCGTTGAGCACGATCAACGCCATCGGCCAGAGCGACATCGACGCGGAACTTGCCAAGCGTGAAACCACTGAGAACCGTGAGTTCGCATTGGGTGCACGTGCGGTCGCAGGCATTGCGGAAGCCAAGGAATGGGCTTGGAACGAGGCTTTGCACAACGACGAGCTGACCAACATGCAGTTGGAATCCGTGGCCCGCGGCTTTGCATCCACTCCACGTGTCGATTTGGCTGAACCTTATGCGGCCAAGTATTTCGAGGTTGCCGACTGGATTTGGAAGAACAAGACCTTCCACATGGCTGAGGCTCTGCTGGAAGGCCTGTACCCGAGCTATGCCGATCCGGCCACGCTGGTGGAGCTCGGTGATGCTTGGCTGGCTTCACATGCGGACGCCGACAACGCGTTGCAGCGCATTGTGCGCGGCAATGTTGAATCGTCGCATCGCACGCTCAAGGTGCGCGATTTCAACGCGTCCCTCTGATGCCGTTCCTGATACCACTGCAGTAGCTGTTTTTAGTAGCTACTTTTGATATCACTCTGTGATATCGCATCATAAGCCCGGACTGGCGGCGTGACTTATCTCGCTGCCAGTCCGGGCTTGTTTGCTTCCAGACAAGCCATCCCAAACAAAAGCCAGTCCCATAACGGTTATGGACAGTGGGTCTTTCGGGCCCATAGTGGCCCAGCCGGTCGGAATCGGAAGATGGGAGTGAGATTGCAAGAAGCTTGAGATTGCGGAAATCTCACGACGTTGCATACTGCGGTTTGCATGACATCGCTGCTGCAGTATGCAGGTATCGCAACATGCTGTCGACTATTTCGTTGAATGGTGAACCCGTTGAGTACGATGGTGCACGGCAATATAATTTGAGATAGCGAGGACTTGAGACTCATGCCACGTATGTTCGGAACAGACGGTGTTCGAGGATTGGCGAATAGGGCTTTGACCGCACAGCTTGCGTTGGATTTGGGCGATGCTGCAGTGCGTGTGCTTGGCGATGACGAAGGCAAAAGCGAATTCGACGGTCGTCGCCGTGCACTGGTCGGCCGTGATACTCGCGTTTCCGGCGATTTTCTTGCGGCAGCACTGTCCGCAGGCATGTCCGCAGGCGGATTCGACGTGATCGACGCGGGCATTATCCCAACTCCGGGTGTCGCATACCTGACTTCCGTGCTGAACGTGGAAATGGGTGCCGTGATTTCCGCATCCCACAATCCCATGCCCGACAACGGCATCAAATTCTTCGCACGTGGCGGATTCAAACTGCCTGACACCAAAGAAGACGAAATCGAAAGCGTGCTCGGCCAGGATTGGGAACGCCCGACCGGTGCCGGCGTGGGCCGCATCAGCCACGACACGGCAACCGCAACCAACCTGTATATCGACCATCTGGTGTCCACCATCGCTCCCATCGGACCCGACAAGTCCCAGCCGACACCGCTGAAAGGATTGAAAGTCGTGGCTGACTGCGCCAACGGCGCCACCTCCGTGGTCGCGCCGGAAGCGTTGCGCCGCGCCGGAGCAGACGTGATCGTAATCAACGCTTCGCCAGATGGCTACAACATCAACAAGAACGCCGGATCCACACACCCCGAACAGCTGCAGGCCATGGTCAAGGCTTCCGGCGCCGATCTAGGTGTGGCCTTCGACGGTGACGCCGACCGTTGCCTCGCCGTGGACGAAGACGGCACCATGGTCAACGGCGATCAAATCATGGGCATTCTCGCACGCGCCAAGAAGAACGCGGGCAAGCTCAACCATGACACCCTCGTGGTAACCGTGATGAGCAACCTCGGCCTGAAACTCGCCCTGCGTTCCATGGGCATCAAAACCGTGCAAACCGGCGTGGGCGACCGTTACGTGCTTGAGGAAATGCTGCGCGGCGACTATTCGCTCGGCGGCGAACAGTCCGGACACGTGATCAACCGCGAATTCGCCACCACCGGCGACGGCACCCTCACAGCATTGACCCTATGCAACGAAGTGGTCAACTCCGGCAAAAGCCTCAAAGAACTCGCATCCGACTTCCCGCAACTGCCGCAAACCCTCATCAACGTGCCGAACGTCGACAAGCTCGCGGCTAAAACCAATGCCAAAGTGCAGGCGGCCGTCGAACGCGAAGAGAAAATGCTCGGTGACACCGGCCGCGTGCTATTGCGCCCATCCGGCACCGAACCGCTCGTGCGCGTCATGGCCGAAGCGGAAACCCAACAGCAGGCCGACGAGGTCTGCGACCGTCTCGCCAAAGTCGTAGCCGAAGAACTCGCCCTGTAGCCACACTGCCGATACACATCATTCGGCAATCCAAAATCCTGAACCAATACGCGAAGGAAACCCATGTTTGGACGCAATTCGAAAGTCAACCTCGAACTCAACCGCGAGGTTGAAAAACTCATAAAAACCGGCGGCAAGGAACAACTGCTCCCCATCGTGCAAGCAGGCGAACCGGTACTGCGCCAGCAGACCGCGGCCTACGAAGGCCAGCTGAGCCGCAAAACGCTCGACAAACTCATCGAAACCATGCGCGTCACCATGATCGAAGCGCCGGGCGTGGGCCTCGCCGCAACCCAGATCGGTCTTGGACTGGCCCTCGCCGTGGTGGAAGACCATGTGCGTGACGACGATGACGATGATCCGCGTGAAGCGGCCGAATTCCCGTTCCATGTCATCATCAACCCCAGCTATGAGCCGATCGGCACCGAAACCCGCAGCTTCTACGAAGGCTGCCTGAGCTTCGACGGCTATCAGGCGGTACGCAAGCGCTGGCTTGACATCACCGCCCGCTGGCAAGATGAAGACGGCAAACAGCATGAGGAGCATCTGCATGGTTGGCCAGCCCGCATCTTCCAGCACGAAACCGACCATTTAAGCGGCGAACTGTATATCGACAAGGCGGAAATCCGCAGCCTCGCCACCAACGAGAATCTTGAGGATTTCTGGTGCGACGATCCGGTTCCTAACGAAGCCGCAGCCGAACTCGGATTCGAACTGTAACTTAGGGGTAAGCGCCGTTGTAAGCGCATAATGTGCGGCAAAGGCGTTGTGGAATCCAATCAACACGGAATCCGGTTGTTACGAATCCGATCGTTGCGGAAATCCGTGAATACCTAACAAGGGGGAGAGGCCTACGAGCCTCTCCCTTTTTTCGTTATGCCATCATTTTTTCGTCATGCCATCGTTTGTATGTCCTGTGTAATGCGCGCACGCATCGTATTCCCCACGGCACACGCACGTATGCACGTAACCATGTTTGCATTTCGCAAGATTATCTTTCGCAGCGTTATATCGCGTGATATTTCCAGCACCATCTGCGTCATCATCATGGCGAAACGATTTCGTACGCGACGTCGTACTACGCGCGCAACGTGCATGGACACAGTCAAACAAGGTATTTTTGGTGAACATAATAGTTTTTCGCAACATTAGTTTCTTTCCTGTATTGAATTCTGCGGAATAAACGAATTTAAGATACGCTTTCGAATCTTGAAAAAAGGAGATTGCGCTATCCGAGAAGTAGCATGTTTTTCGTGGGCGTCGACGTGTACTGCACCCCCTCTCGGCTACCATGCAAAGTATGAACGAAGCAAAGACGGGCCGTTCCTGGCTTACTGAAGCCAAGCAAGACATCAACCAATGGTCGGCATCGATGCCGAAAAATGCCGACAACCAGCTTATCGACTGGCAGTGGGTCGCATCCCTCGACTTGGAACACGGCATTGGAGCCGCGCAAAGCCAAGACATCGACCTGATTGCCGTTTTGGACGCCGCCGATACCGCACTTTTGCCGACTCCGGAAATAACGGATTCCATGCAGGATTCGTCATTATCCGCCCAACAGCTGCATAATCTGCTGAAAAAGGATCTGACGGTGCGAGACCGTCTCGAATCCATCATCGCGCAATGCAACACCGCTTTCATGACGGATTTCGACCGTTTGATCGCTTCTTACCGTTTGCCTCGCGCGCTCGCATATGCGAACCGTCGGTTGTGTGACGAAATTGCCATGTTGCGTCGGATTGGCGTTGCGATGGGCTTGTGGACTATTGCCGAAGAACGCCGGGAACGGGTGACGGTGCCCGTGCTACAGCCTGTGGTCGGAGCGGGCAACCGTGTGAATTTCGACGATATTCAGGATCGCACCGCACAGATCGTCAATGGTCGTGCCGAACGGCGTGCCGCAGAGCGTGAGCAGAAGCGTGCCAGCGATTACGCCATGTCGCGCGCGAACTTGAGCGGGGTGACGAGTCCGGGAGGTTCGCGTGTATTCGATTATGGGGACCGTGACTCTACTGGCACGGGTGCAGTTGGTTCTTTTGGTTCTTTTGGAAGTTCCGCTGACTCGGCGGAGGCCGCGCAAGCTCGACGTTTGGCGGATTACAAAAAGTCGGATTGGCGTGACGCCTACCTCCCTGGCCGTGACCTCGACACGGTGATGGGCATTGATATTGAAACCACAGGCACGGATCCGGCCCGCGTGTATATCATCGACGCCGGGTTCGAATTCATGAACATGATCTCGCCGCGTCCGGCCGGTGAGCCTTCGGGCTACTGCTACGAACAGGGCTATTACGAGGCCGGCGACGCGTACGGTCAGGCGCGTCTTTCCTTCGGAGTGCCTGCACAGAACGCACTGCTCGGCAATCCTTTGATCCTCGACCTTACTGGTATTGATGTGCGCGATCGCGCCGGCACTGACTTTCGCTTGTTTGACGAATGGCCCGAAGCGCAGGTCGGATTGCTGCAACGGCTTGAACAGCAGCCGTACGTTGCGCACAACGCCCGGTTCGAGCACAGCTTTTTTATGTTGAACGTCGCCGGATATGCGGAAAGCTATCGTGCCGGCAATATTACGATCATCGACACGTTGCCGATGAGCCGTCGTTGGGATGAGGGGTCGATTCCCGATGATGAGCATCCGTATGGCAATAACACGTTGGATGCGTATGCCAAACGCCAGGGCGCGTTGGACGCTTCCCAAAGCGAGCGGCATCTTGGCTTGGAAGATGCGCATATCATGCTGGTCGCCATGAAGCATCATCTTGGTGCGCTGCATGCCGAGGGGCGTGGGCCATGGAGCGCGGCCGGTAGGCCAGGCAATGGCGGCAAACGGTGCGGCAAGCGTTGGTAGACGGTAGGTGCTGGTGGGCGGAGTGTCTCGCAAGTTGGGCGGCAAGACACAAGCTGGATGGCGCAACGCAAGTTGGATGCCGTAGCGCAAGTTGGATGGGCGAATTGACGCTGCTGAATGTGTGCCACGCGTAGTCGTGTTGTTTCCCCGCTGGATGTCGTGTATTTGTCCTTCGGCCACGCTCATTCACTCACTGCGGTTGCGACACGCCCGGGTGTTGGCTTGCGGTGGGGTGTTTTGAGGTTTTTCCGACGGTCTTTTGCCGCGAGATGGTGTTCCTTGCCCGCTTTTCCCGTGTTTTCGACACGCCGGTGGAGTCCAGTGTTTGCAATGGTTTTCGTGGTGTTCGTGGATGTCCGATTTGCGTTGCCGGCCGTTGTGCTGTAGGTTTATCTCTTGCTGCCG